>NZ_JBPFGO010000002.1:1667500-1858333 GCF_053470305.1 Nostoc sp. DSM 114160
TCACTGCAGTATGCTGACCTGCAATTACTAGCGATTCCTCCTTCACGCAGGCGAGTTGCAGCCTGCGATCTGAACTGAGCTTTGGTTTGCGGGATTTGCTTGCGATCGCTCGCTTGCTGCCCTCTGTCCAAAGCATTGTAGTACGTGTGTAGCCCAAGGCGTAAGGGGCATGCTGACTTGACGTCATCCCCACCTTCCTCCGGTTTGTCACCGGCAGTCTCTCTAGAGTGCCCAACTTAATGCTGGCAACTAAAAACGAGGGTTGCGCTCGTTGCGGGACTTAACCCAACATCTCACGACACGAGCTGACGACAGCCATGCACCACCTGTGTTCGCGCTCCCGAAGGCACTCTCAACTTTCATCAAGATTCGCGACATGTCAAGCCTTGGTAAGGTTCTTCGCGTTGCATCGAATTAAACCACATACTCCACCGCTTGTGCGGGCCCCCGTCAATTCCTTTGAGTTTCACCGTTGCCGGCGTACTCCCCAGGCGGGATACTTAACGCGTTAGCTACGGCACGGCTCGGGTCGATACAAGCCACGCCTAGTATCCATCGTTTACGGCTAGGACTACTGGGGTATCTAATCCCATTCGCTCCCCTAGCTTTCGTCCCTCAGTGTCAGTTACGGCCTAGCAGAGCGCCTTCGCCACTGGTGTTCTTCCTGATCTCTACGCATTTCACCGCTACACCAGGAATTCCCTCTGCCCCGAACGTACTCTAGCTATGTAGTTTCCACTGCTTCTATCTAGTTGAGCTAGACTCTTTAACAGCAGACTTTCATTGCCACCTGCGGACGCTTTACGCCCAATCATTCCGGATAACGCTTGCATCCTCCGTATTACCGCGGCTGCTGGCACGGAGTTAGCCGATGCTTATTCCTCAGGTACCGTCATTGTGTTCTTCCCTAAGAAAAGAGGTTTACGACCCAAGAGCCTTCCTCCCTCACGCGGTATTGCTCCGTCAGGCTTTCGCCCATTGCGGAAAATTCCCCACTGCTGCCTCCCGTAGGAGTCTGGGCCGTGTCTCAGTCCCAGTGTGGCTGATCGTCCTCTCAGACCAGCTACTGATCGTCGCCTTGGGAGTCCATTACACTTCCAACTAGCTAATCAGACGCGAGCTCATCTCTAGGCAGCAAGCCTTTCACCTTTCGGCACATCCGGTATTAGCCACCGTTTCCAGTGGTTGTCCCAGACCTAGAGCCAGATTCTCACGCGTTACTCACCCGTCCGCCACTGTGTCCGAAGACACCGTTCGACTTGCATGTGTTAAGCATACCGCCAGCGTTCATCCTGAGCCAGGATCAAACTCTCCGTTTTGTTGTGTTTCGAGTTTGTGGCTCCGAAAAAATATTTTCCGGAATCCTGTTGTTAATTTTGATTATCCTTTTGGATTTACCAAAAGCAAAATCTTTTGACGAGGATTGGTTTTTTCTTAAGCTTTCAAAGTATTATGTTTTACAGGTTCAGCAGTGGTTTGGCGTCTGTCGCCTTTCCACTTAACTAGAGTAACTAGTCATCCCCTAGTTTGTCAAGGGGTAAATTTATTTTTTTCTAAAATTGCAAATCGCTTGCCTGGACTTGCTTTTGGGTTAATAGGTTAAGCAACAGGAGCGAGGCGAGAACGAAGTGGCTAAACCTGAGTGTGTGAATAATAGACGTTACTTGTCTCTAAATGGGAGCTGATGCAAGTTAAGTAATTAATAATTATTGAAAAAGGCAGGAGGTAGTCTTGCTGGAGGTATGTATCTTGAATCCAAATACCCTAATCAATTAATTATATATAAAAGATATATAAGAGCATAGTTGTTGGGAAGCTTGCGGTTTAAGACTCCCATCCTACACGTGAGGCTTATATGGACATTTACGCGATCGCCATCACTACGATCGCCAAGCGTTTGGAGGAGAAAATAGGCGTTACAGTGAATCTAGCACTGTAGAGGGACTTCAAAATTTATAATGAGTTTTTGATAAACAGCTAAAAACTAGACTAGGCAATAAATACAGATGATCCGACCGCGTAAGGTCTTTGCTCAACATTGGCTCAAAAGTGAAAAGGCGCTCGACGCGATTATAAAAGCAGCTGAGTGTACACAAAGCGATCGCGTCCTGGAAATTGGGCCTGGAACCGGGCTTCTGACTCGTCGTTTATTACCCTTAGTACAATCTCTGGTTGCAGTTGAAATAGACCGCGACTTATGCCAACTGTTATCAAAGCAACTTGGTAAGACTGAAAATTTTTTACTTCTGCAAGGGGATTTTCTCAGCCTAGATTTACCATATTATCTGGCAGCCTTTCCCAATTTCCAACAGCTAAATAAGGTAGTAGCCAATATTCCCTACAATATTACAGGGCCAATCATTGAGAAACTACTAGGTACCATCGCTAACCCTAATCCCGAACCATTTGACTCCATAGTGTTGCTGGTACAAAAAGAAGTAGCAGAAAGATTATATGCTAAATCAGGCTCAAAAGCTTTTGGGGCGTTGAGTGTGCGGGTACAGTATTTGGCTGAGTGTGAGTTAATCTGCACAGTTCCAGCGACCGCATTCTATCCATCGCCAAAAGTCGATTCAGCAGTGGTGCGATTGCGTCCCCGAAAAATAGAAATACCAGCGCTTAATCCCCGACAGTTAGAGAATTTCTTAAAGTTGGGATTTGGTGCCAAGCGCAAAATGTTACGAAATAATTTGCAATCTGTTATGGAGCGCGATCGCTTGAGCCACTTACTGGAACAATTAAAAATAAATCCCCAAGCTAGAGCCGAAGACCTCAGCGTTCAGCAATGGGTAACTTTAGCAAATGAATTGGGAGTAGAAAGTAGGGAGTAGGGAACAAGGCAGATTTTTCCCATTCCTCCTTCTTCATTCCCCATTTCCCACTCCCCATTACCCCTTATCCCCTTCAGGGGCCCCACCTTCCCCACTTCCATAAAATGCATTCCTACAGCCTAATTGCCCCTGCCAAAATCAACTTATATCTGGAAATCATTGGTAATCGCCCCGATGGTTATCACGAGTTAGCCATGATACTTCAAAGTATCGGACTTGCCGACAAAATTGATGTGCGTCCCATTAGCACTGATACTATTAGAGTTCACTGCAACCACCCACAAGTACCAACAGATAAAAGTAATCTGGCATACCGCGCAGCAGAATTAATGGTGAGGCAATTTCCCGAAGCCTTTGCTAAACATGGAGGTGTAGAGATTACCGTTAATAAACAGATTCCTGTAGCTGCTGGGTTGGCTGGAGGTTCGACAAATGCAGCGGCTGTGTTGGTAGGGATAGATTTATTATGGAAGTTGGGATTAACTCAGTCAGAGTTAGAAGAGTTGGGAGGTACACTCGGTTCAGATGTACCTTTTTGTGTAGCGGGTGGAACTGCGATCGCAACAGGTAGAGGTGAGCAACTTTCTCCCCTGCCGAGTTTAAATAACATATATATAGTATTGGGGAAATACCGCAGTTTGGAAGTTTCCACCCCTTGGGCATATAAAACCTATCGACAGCAGTTTGGTCATTCTTATATTAGAGATAGCGACAACTTGGCAGCGCGCGCTAATGCAGTTCATTCAGGAAAAATAGTAAAAGCTATCTGGGATAAAGATGCCAGAGAAATTGCCCAAAAACTGCACAATGATTTAGAGCGTGTCGTCTTGCCAGCCTATCCGCAAGTCTTGCAGTTGCGAGAAATGTTTGCAAATCAAGAAGGCGTTTTAGGAACAATGATGTCTGGTTCTGGTCCAACAGTTTTTGCTCTTGTTGAGTCTCAGCAGCAAGCAGAACAAGTGAAACTGCAAGTTAGGGAAGCAATTCCTGATGAAGACTTAGAATTGTTTGTGACTCGGACAATTACACACGGTATTCAGGTGGCATCTTCAGTTTAAATAAATCTTTATTGTTAATGGAGTATGAGGAATAAGCTGATGGATGAGCTTTGAAATTGCATAGTTCAAATCACCAAAAAAACGCAAAGACGCAATTTAAATGACAAATAATAATTATTCCTAATGCTCCAATCAAAAATCTAACATCTAAAATCTAAATATTATGAATGACCAAAATCTAACGCCGCAAACAAATGCTAAAGAACAGGTGACAGCTAGTCCGTTACGCTGTTTTACTGGGGCGGCGATTTCTGGAGGTATGGCATTTGCAGCCTATTCGCTGATGATTGCGATCGCAACAAATTTTGCTAGTAAACCGATCCATTCAATCAATCCATTGGTGATAAAGATTTCTTCTGCTATCCGCACTCTGGTTGTTGGTGTAGTTGCTTTAGGTAGCGGAATTTTTGCTATAGTCGCAATTGGTTTGTTGGCTTTGGGAGTGCAATTATTAGTGCAGCAATTGACGAAGCAAAAAAGTAGTGAAAACTAGTAATTTGCTTTTAATCAGTCATCTAAAAGCACAAGTTTTTCTAATATTCTCCAAGGAGTTGATTTTACTCTTGCCAAATTTATTTAGCACAAGCAACAGGCGCAGATGCAGTGCTAGTGGTTCTAGTAATTCTCTAGTTTATTGTATCCCTAATGTTGTCAGACATAGCTCCTTGAATAGCAGATGTTTTAATTTGAGTGAATAGTATAAAATTTGACTTTAAAAGATTTTGAGTTGACACTTTATAGACTGGCTCAATATTCACAAATTTATGCGGAATTGATACCAATAACACTGAAATCGATAACAACATTATTTATAAGCAAGATTTATGAACACAATCAAGAGATATTTTTTACCCCCTATTTTTGTGACAATGGTTGTGAGCCTGGGTAGTTGTAGTTCTAACCCTACCGCAGGTAATATTGATAGCGCAACTTCATACCCTACCACAGTACCAGCACCGACGAATAGCCTACCTTCTCAGTCTCCCAGCCAAATTCCTAGCGTAGCTCAATTGAGAGAAAAATCTCCTAATCAAGAATCTTCTAAGGAAAATACGCCTTCCTCACCAACTTCTAAGGTTGCCACTAGCAAAACTACTAATGTAACACTATACACCAGTGATACCCAATGTCAAAAACTAATTCCAGAAAATGTTTCAGTACCAGCCGAGGAACCAGTGACAAATGTTGTAAGTAAAATATTAGAAAAACGAGATACAAGCGACTTTAGCTTATCTGGGTATCGTGTCAACATCAAAAATGGCATTGCTACAGTTGATTTACGAATATCTCCTGAGTCAAAGCGGCAAATAAGTTCTCTTTCTAGTTGCGAACAGTTTGCTCTGTTTGGCAGTCTCCGCAAAACCTTAACGAGTAATGCTCAATGGAATATTAAAGAGGTTCGCTTCAGGGAGCGAGGCGAGGAAATTGTTCTTTAGTTAAATATTGTAATAAGTGCCGTCATTAGCTAGCTAAAAAAATTTCCTAATTTGAACACCTACAGGAATTATGCATCAGTAGTTGTCAAAATAGTGTATTTTCCAGCCAATTGAAAACAGCTGTAAATAGTGGTATGCTTAATTTTAGGCATAAATTTATGTTAGTAATTTGCGGGTGTAATTCAGTGGTAGAATGTCATCTTCCCATGGTGAACGTCGTGGGTTCGAGTCCCATCGCCCGCTCTAAAATCTGTAACTTTTAGCCAGTAGTGCGATCGCTATTTTCCTGAAATAGGAAAAACCCTGACATAATCCTTACTATGTCAGGGTTTTAGGTATTTGAAATGCTGTGGCAGTATTTTGTTAAATTGACAAATAATTAGTTAATCTACAATTCATCCTTTATACTTCAATCGGTATTCTACTTACCCGCCTAAAGTCCGCGTATAAATTACCTGACCTTGGGAATCATAAAGAAAAAGGGACAGATTGGCATTTTCACCAATTACGGCTAGGGCTTCGCGTAAGATTTGCAAGTGATTGGTAACATCAACAGCTGTATCCGAATTTTGAGAATAAGGATTAGCCAAGTTATTTTGCCTTATTTGGTCATACTCAGGGGTTAGTCGGACAATAATTTCTGCATTGTCTATGCTAAAAGTGCAAATCCGAATTCCATTAATACAAGTCTTATCTAAGTCAGTGCGGGTTTGTTGCAAACTACTAACAACTTGTACTTTTTCTTGTGCTTGTTTGAGCGCAGATGAATAGGGTTCGATGAGAGACTGAGCCTGAGTGTAGTACAAGCTATCTTGGGGAACTTTTTTAGTAGTTTGTAAAGCCTGCTCCCAATATATCGCCGCTGCTTGCCATTGTTTTTGTTGTTCATAAACTTTGGCTTGCTTGGCAGTGGTAAGGGCCTGTTGGTAGGTTTTAACAGCTAATTGTTCTTTAGTAGCGCGATCGCGTACTAATACTAACTTAGGTTTATAATCTAGCAACAGCTTTTGGGCTTCTTGGTATCCAACGCTATTTCGAGGAATCGTATTCAAGGCATTGATTACCACCAGCCAAGTAGACTGCGCCTTTTGCCAGTCATTCAAGGATTTAGCAGCAGCTTCCTGCTTCTCGGCTGCAACAGCTACACCTTTTGCCATTGTTAGTTTTTTCAGCCATTTTTCCTCAATAAATATCTGTTGATTTACAGCGTGCAAACGGACACGATAATTCAGTAATTTACCCTGCACCAGCCCATAAAGTTCGCTACTAGAACTTATACTTTCTAGTGGCGCTATAGCCTGTCGCCATAAGTGTTGCCTAGTTTGTAATTCCTCTAAGCTAGATGCTGGAGTTTGAACTTTTTGTGTCGCTAAAGATGCCGTTTGCAAAGCTTTGACCACCCGATCGATTTTTTGCGATCGCCCAGATAAACTTGCTTTTAGTTCCTGTGATAGTTGGTAACGAGGCGACCAACTAGGAATTACATTCAGGTCTGTGCTGGCTGCTGCAAGTTGCTGTTGTACAGCAACTAATTCTTTTTCAGACTTGGCGCGGCGCATCAGTTGCGGAGATTTTATTTTTAATTGCTCGGCGTTTTGTATTTCCTTACACTCAGACATCACGCAAGGGCGAGTCAATAAGTAAGCACCACCGCCTAAAACTATAATTCCCACCAACGCTGCACCCAGGAGGATAGGTTTGGCCTGGAATCCTGGCTTTGAAGCCGAGAAATTCGGCACATCTGCAAACGGGGTCAAAGAGTTCTTCTTCTTCTTTTTCTTCTTCGCTTTCATTGATTAATGGAGAATATGTCAGAGATGATGAGGGGGATATTACTTCCTCATCTTTTTGTACTTCCCCATCTCCCTCTGCTACCCATCCCCCCGTCGGCTTCAACGCCAAGAAACATTTAGCATAAGGAAGTTGTTCGCCAAAAACTCTCAGAAAACATTGCACCCGTTGCTCTTTGTGGGGTGTTAGAGACTGAAGTACCTCCTCAATGATTGCAAAAATTAGTTGAGCGTCAACGATTACATCTGACGCGTGTTGCGTTAAAATCATTAGCTCGCCTTTATTGACGACGCACTTAACCTCGAAGACTTCAGCAGTTGAGACTTCTACAAGTAATTGTTCTTGCAAAGTTTTGGCTAAAAGCTGTAAATCTTCCTGCTGGACTGCTACTTTCATACAGCTTTCCCGCTGAATTTCTATATTGTTTTGATTATCTTTAAGGGGATGAAATGAACTTTTTAGATTTGTTGAATGCAAATGCACAGTTTAATCAACCACAGCCTGAGAATCTGAACGACCAACTTTCTAACACAAATTCTGATTTTTCACCAAAAATTAAAAAAGTAGTTATTGTTCGTGGCGATACATTTTTACAGCGCTAGATGCAAAATTAAATAATCTGTCTTCAGGTATAAATTACAAATAAAAAATGGGAATAATAGAAGATTTGGGTATTTTCACTGCATTACTTTGCGATAATTAAATTCACAAAAGCTACTGCTTTGCGAAACGCTAGTTGCAAGCAATTGTTGCCAAATTATCTAAAGGTTAAGAAAACGATGCTATGTCAGAGGGTTTTGACAAAAAAGCTAGTTATCTTCTATGCTGGGGAACTTGCTGAGGAAATTAATTATGTGTTGTGGCTCTGGCACAAACAAGTTGACTATCAAAATTAATATGCTTCATTTGCTGAATTCGATAAAATTGATCCGTGAAAAATAAGTTTTTATAGCTGCAAAAAGGTTAATTCTGCAATAAAGGTGCTGCAAAATATCAAGACAGGAATAACCAAAATCTTGGAAAGTGTCAATACAAGGTGTATCAATGGATTTATTAGAGTACCAAGTTAAAGAATGGTTTGCGGAGATAGGCATCCCGGTATTGCCTTCCCAACGAATTGACCATCCTACAGATTTGAAACGGTTAAAAATTCGCTTTCCAATTGTACTGAAATCTCAAGTCCACGGAGCGGAACGGGCAAAAGCTGGTGGAGTCAGATTTGCCCAAACGACTATCGATGCGATCGCAGCAGCTCAAAATATCTTTAGTTTACCAATATGGGGCGAATTGCCGGAAGTTGTACTGGCAGAATCTAAATACGACGCTAACCAAGAATTTTATCTAGCAGTGGTTTTAGACACAGCTGCCTGCCGACCGGTACTTTTAGGTTGCAAAGAAGCAGACATCGATTGGGAATCGGCTGGGGAAAGAATGCACTACGTTGTCGTGAAGCAGGAATTTTCGCCATTTTATGCTCGACGATTGGCTTTGAAAATGGGTTTGCAAGGAACGCTGATGCAGTCGGTAAGCAGCGTTGTCGAGAAGATGTACCACTTATTTGTCCAAAAAGACCTGGATTTAGTCGAAATTAATCCCTTGGCAGTCAGTACTACTAGTCAAGTTATGGCTCTTAATGGTAAAGTCAGGGTCAACGAACGGTCGATCAAGCGTCATCCCGATCTTGCCGAGATGGCAGCAAAAATTATCAGTCGTCATACCACTACTGAAATTAACGGTATTTTGGGTGACTGGGATGGTGTGCAAATGCATGGAAAAATCGGTATTTTAGGTAACGGTACTGGTTCAGTGATGGCAACTTTAGATTTAGTTGCGAATGCTGGTGGCAATCCAGGTGTTTGTTTGAATGTACGTCATGCTTTCCTTACAGATACTACACCAACTACCTTCCGCGATCGCCTAGAAACAGGTTTGAAAATGCTGGAGGCTGATAAAAGCATTCAAGTAATACTAATTAACTTTCTAGGTAGCATTCCGCAAACTGAGGAAGTGGCTGAAGTTATAGCTAGAGTAGTGCAGCAAGACGACAGCGAACTTCAATCACAGGTTGTACGTTCTAATGGTAGTAAAGTTCGGCGAGAGCTTAATTTTCCATCCTTAGTTGTCCGTCTTGCTGGTTCTGAATTTAACACTGCGAGAAAATATTTGACAACACTAAAAACCCGCACCGATGCGCTTGTCGTGGTAGAAAATTTAGATGAGGCAGTGGCAGCAGCAGTTCTCCTTGCTAAACCAACGGTTAATAAAAGATAGTGAATGTCATTGTGTTCCAATTTAAAAATCAAAAATTATTAATTTTTACCGTCGGGTATAAATTGTTGAATTTGATGCTCAAATCAAGTACAGCTTTGCTTTCTGGGACTAAATTATATAGTACATCCAAACTGGATATTCCTATCTAGAAGTGCGTTTTCTCACTTTTGGAACACTCAGCTTCCAGACTAATTTTTGGAATTTCAGTAAAAATTGAATCAATATGACACTGTAAATGTGTCATTTCTATGCTCTGTGGTTGAAGGCACTGGTTGCCAAACTTAAGGTAATTTTTTATGAACCTAACGCCAGAAAGTAAAGTCTTAATTCAAGGCTTTTGTGAATTTATATCAGGCACTCATGTTGCTCAAATGAAAGCTTATGGCACAAATTTAGTAGCTGGTGTCAATCCTGGATGCGGCGGACAGGAATTGCATGGACTGCCAGTATTTGATTTAGTAGAGGAAGTAATAGAACAATTTGGGGCAATTGACACGACAATTATTTGTGTAGACCCTTACGACGTGTTAGATGCAGCATTAGAAGCGATCGCATCTAATATTTGCCAGATTATTATTATTACTGCTGGTGTGCCGCCTTTGGATATGGTGCAATTACTCCGCAAAGCCGAAGCTTGTGAAACTTTGGTAATCGGGCCAAATAGTCCGGGGATCATTGTACCGGGAAAAATTCTCTTAGGGACTCAACCCAGCGAATTTTATACCCCTGGAACAGTGGGGATCGTTAGTCGTAGCAGCACCCTCACCTACGAAATAGCCTACGAATTAACAAAAGCAGGTTTAGGGCAGTCGATTAGTGTCAGTATTGGTAGTGATGCGATCGTCGGTTCCTCATTTTTGCAATGGCTGCAAATTCTCGATGAGGATGAAACCACACAAGCGATCGTTTTAGTCGGTCAACCCGGTGGTGGTAGTGAAGAAGCAGCCGCGCGGTATATTGCTGAAGCAATTGATAAACCAGTAATTGCCTACATTGCAGGTAGACTTGCACCACCAGGAAAAACTTGGCGTCAAACCGGGACTTTAGCAACAGTTATCGGACGCGATCCCAATTTTGGCACAGCCCAAAGTAAATTAGCTGCTTTAAAAGAAGCAGAAGTGACAGTAGCAGAACGCCCTTCTCAAATTCCAGAATTATTGCGAAAAGAAATTAACTAATTACTAATACTTCGGCTCCCAACTCTTGGAGAGGCTGCGCCCTAAGCGTAGCTATGCCGCAGGCTTTACGACTTCGCTACCTCGACTCCGCTCGGCACAAGTCAGGGCAAGACGTTCAGTACAAGTTCGTAATTCAATTTTTAACTACGAATTACGAATTATTTTAATGAACGATTTTGAGGGAACAAGTAGGCGATCGCAGCATAACCCGAAGCACTGAGTAAACTAACCAAAAAAGCAGCCAAAATAAAAGTAGACATAATGTTACACTCTATGCGTTTCTAAAATCCTGGCATTCATCAACAAGCTAGAATTTTGGATACTTTCAAATTAGCAATTGGGTATGACACAGCCATGACTACCTTGTGTCAATCCCTCGGATCTCAAGGTTTTATGGCTCAACTCAAGCCAAAGGCAGAAAAAAGCGAAACGTACTGCCAACTCCTAATTCGCTTTCTACCTGAATTTGACCGCCTTGTAATTCAATCAAACGGCGGGAAATAGTTAAACCAATACCAGTACCTCCCGAATGGCGATCGCGCGATTGATCGGCTCGCCAGAAGCGCTCAAACACATGAGGCAAATTTTCTGGAGCGATACCAATGCCTGTATCACTAACCGCAATCGAGAGTTGAGAAGCTTCAGTCCCAACAGTAATGGTAATTGAACCTTCGTTAGTGTAACGAACTGCATTACCTAGCAGATTAACCAATACCTGTTCCGTGCGGTCAATATCTGCTAATACAGGAGGTAGCACAGATGGACATTGCAAGAGCATAACTGGCCCATCTTCCAATAGTTGGTCGGAAAATTTTTCCACTAATGACTCTAACAATGGACGCAAATTTACCCGTTGGATATTAATTGGTAGATAACCGGCTTCTGCTTTGGATAGTTCTTGTAAATCGTTCACCAACCGCTCTAAGCGTCGAGTTTCTTTAGCTAAACGCCGATAGATTTCAGGAGACGCTTCAATTTCCCCATCAGCCAGTTCTTCCAAATAACCGCGCACTACAGTTAATGGTGTTCGTAATTCATGGGTCATATCTCCGATCACTTCTCGCCGCCGCGCTTCTACGCCTTCTAAACTGGCAGCCATGTGGTTGAAACTACTGCTCAATCCACTAAGTTCTGGAATGTCAGATACAGGTAGTCGTGCATCCATCTGACCAGCAGCAAATTTTTGGGTGATTTGTTCCATCTCGGTCAATCGCTGCATAATTCGTCTCGACACCCAGTAACTCAATCCTCCGGCGGCGGTAGTACCCACTAAGACTGACCAAAGAGTGCTGCGCTGCCAAGCAAGTTCAAATCCTGTCACCAATTCAGCACGGACATCGATTAAGTCGAACCCCTGATTTTCTAATCCTTCCAAATGCAAGACAAATAAGCGTGGGGAAGAGATTTTGCTGATGCTCACCAGACTAGCTACCCCCACGATCATTACTACTAAGTGGGAGAAAAATAGCCGCCCTCTCAGCCCCATCTTCATAACATTTACGCCACCAGAGGATCTTCAAATTTATAGCCAACCCCAACAACAGTTTTAATAAAAGTGGGATTTGCCGGATCGGGTTCAATCTTTTTTCGCAACCGAGCTACATGAGTATCTACCACTCGTTCATCGCCAAAAAAATTATCTCCCCAAAGTTTATCAATTAGTTGGGTACGGTTCCAAACTCGACCAGGATTACTGACAAAGGTGGTTAGCAAGTTAAATTCTAGGGTAGTTAAGTCCAAAATCTCAGGTTCTTTGGAATTCATCTGGCGACTGGCAGTGCGCTGGTCTACATCGACAATAAAGTGTTGGGTACGATTGACTTGATGTTGTCCCCCTTGGCGGAGGCTACGCCGTAATAGTGCCCGCACCCTAGCTACTAACTCTCTAGGGCTAAAGGGTTTGACCATATAATCATCAGCACCAGTAGACAGACCAATGACGCGATCGATTTCTTCACCCTTAGCAGTAAGCATTAAAATGTAAGGATCTTTCGCACCTGGTTTCTGGCGAATTCGGGCACAAACTTCCAACCCATCCAAACCAGGAATCATTAAATCTAGAATGATTAAATCCGGTGGTTGCTCTTGAAACATCCGCAAAGCATTCATGCCATCGCGGCTAGTGCGACAAAAAAATCCTTCTTTTTCTAAAGAGAGTTCGATTAAACGAGCAATTTCTGGTTCATCTTCAACTATTAAAATATCCATCCGAAAATACGCAGATTTAAAAAGATGCGAGGAGTGGGAGATGAGAGGGATAAGGGGTACAAGGGAAGGGGGATAGAGTAGACAAGGGTGACAAGGTAGACAAGGTAGCAATCTTTCTGTTTGAAGTTCTGATGGTCGAAAACCTCCGATCGGACTTTTCTCCTTGTCTACCCCCTCTTCCTTGTCTCCCTTGTCTCCCCCCTCTATTACCTAGAGATTTGAATTTGTTGTGGTGCGATAACTATAACCAAGATTAGAATCTTTTTGAATGTGTGTTTTAATACTATCGAGGTCAATGAAGCAGTCAGCAACATCAATCAAACTTTCACTAGTGGTTGTTTGCAGACTGACTACTTCCACCCGAACTCCCATTCTGCTGACAGCGTTCACAGCATAAGCTAAATCTCCATCGCCACTGACTAAAACCGCTGTATCGTAATAAGGAGCTAAAGTTATCATATCTACAGCAATTTCTACGTTCAGATTTGATTTTTTGAAATTCTCTGTTGGTACAACGAGTTCCTTTGCCACTACGCGATAGCCATTGCGACGCATCCACAAAAGAAAACCCTGCTGCTTTTCATTACTGATATCAACTCCAGTATAGAAAAAAGCACGCAACAGTCTGGAACCACTGGTTAAATGACAAAGCAATTTAACGTAGTCAATTTCTATGCCGAGTTGTAAGGCTGTATGGAACAGGCTTAAGCCATCAATAAAAATAGCAACTCGACCGCGATTTAAGTTATTCAAAATCGAACTATCAGGTGCAGGATCTCGCATCTTGGTATCTTTACCTTTGACAGCAGTATCGCTCAAATTTTGCCCTTGCCAATGTGGTTTCGCTTTGAGTACTTTAGATTCCTTAAATTCATTTCTTTGTTTGCTAAAATTAGTTATAATCATTGATACCTCTGATTTTAAAGCTGTAAAGAATTTTGACTAAATTTTCTATAGTATAGTCTGTGCTTGATTTATAACCTAGCAGGTAATGGTCTTAAGTCACTATATGCAGATAAGGTTAACTGGTGCTAAACAAGATTCAAAATAGACAGCGCAAGGTTTTCACTATTGTTATGGTTGATTTCACGAGATATTGCTTCTGCCCACAGATATGTTAATCTTTACCCACCCAGACAGCAAGAGTTTCGAGAAAATAAATCTTTTTGTCAGGGTAAGGACTGTTTGTTAGGTCTGTATTGCACTCAACCCAGAAACACTACATCTATAATTGGGTAAGTAGGAACTATAAACCTGTAACAGAGGGCAAGCCAACATCAGCAAGTTCCGCATAAGAATCCCACGGCTTTTAGGGGGAATGAGCGTAGCAATGTTTACGCAGCTGTAAGAGTTTCAAAGAGTTAGAAGCACTAATAACGTAATACGGGATGCGATCGCACCTCAAAAAGTAAGTTGTATTAATTTATATAAGAGCCAAATGAGAAGGACAGAGATGATTCGTTGCTCTCTTATCCCTCTATTTGCTTAACGCACGCCAGCAGTTTCTAAAGACAAATCTTGAAACATCGGTGTGCTGAGGTAACGTTCGCCAAAGGAAGGCTGAATCATCACAATTAAACGTCCGGCATTTTCTTTTCGTTTACCGACTTGAATTGCAGCACACAAAGCTGCACCAGAGGATATCCCAGATAATAAGCCTTCTTCTTTTGCCAAACGTCGCCCGAATGCGATCGCTTGTTCGTCGCTGACTCTAATTACTTCATCAACCAATTCCAAGCGGAGAACATCGGGGATAAATCCAGCACCAATACCTTGAATTTTGTGTGGCCCGGCTTCACCACCAGAGAGGGGGGGACTGGGCTATTGCTGGGTTCAACTGCGATCGCTTTAAAAGTCTTCTTGCGCTGTTTGAGTACTTCTGCAATCCCAGTAATCGTCCCACCGGTACCTACCCCAGCAATGACGATATCTACTTCCCCGTCTGTATCTGTCCAAATTTCTTCAGCGGTGGTTTCCTGGTGAACTTTGGGATTAGCAGGGTTGCGGAATTGTTGCAACATAAAAGCATCAGGAGTATTAGCCACAATTTCTTCGGCTTTGCGAATTGCTCCTCGCATACCCTCAGTTCCTGGTGTCAACTCCAAAGAAGCACCATAAGCCCTGAGCATAGCTCGTCGTTCTTGGCTCATAGTCTCAGGCATGGTCAAAATTAAACGGTAGCCACGCGCTGCTGCTACCATTGCTAGAGCAATACCTGTATTACCGGAAGTAGGCTCAACTAAAATGGTCTTTCCAGGGGAAATTGAGCCAGCGGCTTCCGCCGAGAGTACCATACTTAACCCAATGCGGTCTTTCACCGAAGCCGCTGGGTTCATCCCTTCTAATTTAACAACTATCCTTGCTACTACTCCCTCAGCTTGAGGAATCTTGTTCAGTTGAACTAAAGGAGTTCGTCCAATCAGTTCTGTTACGTCTTGAGCAATCCGCATTCTTTAACCCCTAAAATCCTAAATCTTAAGTACAGAGTATTTACTTATAACAATAAGCTTTGATGTATTTATTTTGCCGTTTAATTTCAATGAGTGCATATACTATGTATTCTAACTAAACCACAAAATATGAAAGTTTAGGAAGAACTTTTATGAGATATTCCCATTGATTCTCACTTTAGAAGAGGCTAGCTTACCATTCCAATACTTTTCGGTTAAGGGGGAAAGGGGAAAGGGAAAGGGTTTGAATTTACCTTTTCCCCTTTGCCTTTAACCTTTTCCCAGACCAAAAGAGAGATTATTAGGCTTATCCGAAAAGTATTGCTTACCATTCTTCTAGTTTACCATTTGGAATTGCTGACTATTGTCCTGGGGTTGAGATTCAATTTTTATAATTCTGTATATATGAATATTTTCCCATTATTTTCTACTTATTCTGAAAGTTTAATTTACTTTCAAAATATTTAATTGCTTTTTTTAATTTATTAGTCTATCTTGATCGAGAGACATTGATGTTTTCTTTTGAGTGCAGATTTTTTCAATTAAAAATTGCATCTAAAACAGTCTTTAACCATTGCCTATATTGCTTTGAGGTTGAGTGCAAAAACGCCAGAACTCCACCTCAAAAATACTAGAACCACATCCAAAAAACACTAGCACCCATACCCCAATGAATTTTTATAAGACTTATCAGGTGTGGATTACAGGCTTTGAGTACTATTCTAATGAATTTAATAATCTTAACAGGGCTGGGGTAAACTGTTTGGTGGAGAGCGGCTGATATAAATCGTATAGGATTTACGCAGAGATTCCCCTCTACCCCCCAACATTCCTGAGCGAAAGCTTAGTGAACTAGGGGGGACTTCTTAATCTCCCTTTTGAGAGTAGGATGAAACCAGATTCCCGAATTAAGTGCGTTCTTTCTGACTGAATAATCCTATGTTTTGTGAAAAGGGTGGTAACTTTTTATTAGTCAGTAGTCAGTAGTGACGAGAAAAATAACTGGTAACTAATGATTGTAAAAATTACCGATTACACATATTTTAATATCAAAACTGTTTGAGAGGTAGAAATTATATAACTACTTTAGATAAACAGCAAAAGATATTTTCTTACTGGGTGCATATTACCTAGCAAGGGAGAGCCAAGATGAAAGCCAAACTTTTAAATGTTCTTACAGTTTGCGTCGTTACCTTAGCAATGCTTTCACCAGGACTAGTAGTATTTGGCATAATTTGGGAGCGACATCTGGAGTTAGTAAAATCTCAGAATTTAGCTTACGAAGTTAACAACACAACTACAAATGCTCCCATCTTGGCTCCCCAGATAGAGGGTACACATTCCCCTCAGACTAGCATTCAATCCTTCGATCGTAATGTGGTTCATCAAATGCTAACTGTTGCTGAACAATATAAATTTGCCACTATCCTGCAATGGTTCTTCTTGTTAACCCCAATTTGTGTTGGGTTAGGGATTCTCTTTTACGACAGATATCTGGTTCATCGTGCTGCTGTTTTAAAAGAACAAGTTGAAATGTTGGAAAGGCTGTGGCGCCAAAGTATCGAACAGTAACTTATTCACAATTTACTAAAATCAAGAAAATTACCATGACAGATCAAGAACAACGCCAAAGCTTGTATTTTAATCTGATTGATGAGTTACTTAGATGTCCGAATGGTCAAGAACCAGAAATTTTGGAAGCTAAACCCGAATTGATTGATTCCGGTTTAGTAGAAACAATGTTACAAGTAGCTACTATGTTTGCTCATGAAGGCAATCAAGATGGTGCCCAATTTTTATTTTTTGTGGCACGTGAGCTAGCGAAAGAATTAGGTTTATACCCAGAAGTTCCCAGTACTGAAGTTGCAAATACTGAAGTTGCAAATAAGGAGTAAAAATGCTGTTGACTTCAACGGATGCGGGACAAATAGCTTTAGAACTGCTCATGGCAGACTGGAATATTTCAGAAGAAAACAGAGAGTGGTTTACAATCTTTAACTCTCGTCTGATTGGCGAGAGTTGGTACACTGTGGAACTAGGTATAGAAGGATTTCCCGATCGGTGGTTTATTCAAGTATATGACAGTGGAGTGTGCGATCCAAACTATACATTTATTTCACCAATCCGGGGTTCTGAAGGATTTACGGACTTTATAAATGTGCCAGAAATCATAGCAGAGGTCTTAGTTTGTGAACGCAATGCTCGCTAATAATAATTAACAATTCAAAAATGAGAATTCAATATTGAGAGATGCTAGTTAAATGCATTCTATTTGAATTCATAATTTTTGCTATCAGAGTAAATATCTCTGAAAATAGGAATTGTGGCTAGATAAACTTTCGTCCATTTGCGCGGAATTAATAAATTTGAAATTCCCGCAGGTAGGTTTTGTCTGTATAGCTGCGTTCGCCTTTGGCGTGCCGGAGGCATCATTCTATTCGTAAAGGTATTACTAATGCTTTGATATTTTCTTGAATATAAAGATGCTTTACGCAAATCTGAGGTGAGACCAAATGAGGTACACCTCTTTTTTTATATAATTAATATTTAAGGTTTTATTTAAGCTTAATCAACTATTTTGTCATATTTAATTGATAAAATTATGTTATATTAAATAGCGTGATGGACGCTACAGAAATATCAGTTCCAATGATTGCTGAAGATATCTTAGCCAAAGAATTCACAAGAGTCGTCAACCATTACTACCCGCAAGTTGGAGAATTGCTGGATGGGTGTTATGTGAAAGTCATTACCTGTTTTTGGGGACGACCTGCTAGACGTTTGCAATATATAGGAATTTATTGCTCTGATGAAATGATTTCCTGTGTGCAAGCTCAAAAAGAAATACTCAGAGAAGTAGCAGACAACATGGGTTTAATCCAGGTTGTCTGTATGAATGCCAAGCGATTGTTGCGCGATCCGATGTCGAAGGTCAAAGAGAACAACCCACGTTTATGGTTGGAGTTGCAGTGGGTTGCAACTTAGTGATTCATCGCATTAATTGAGAGGGGTAAATTCTTTTGTAGAGAGGACTTTATTCCTCAAATATTTAAGCACGCTTTGTGCTTACTACAAACCTATCGACCACTAGAATAACCAGCACCTACGGTGAATACAAAGTATCAACGCAAGTAATGAAAACTGGAATTTTCTGCAATTACGATAATTTTCACCAAGATGCTCGTCGTGCCATCTTTGAGCAAGTTGCACTGGTAAAACAGGCAGAAAGCTTAGGTTTTGAGGAAGCGTGGGTGAGCGAACACCATTTTAGTGAATCTAATCTTAGCCCGTCCATGTTGGTGTTAATGGCACATTTGGCGGGATTGACATCAACTATTCAATTAGGCACTGCGGCGGTGTTGCTGCCATTCCATAACCCGATTCGGGTGGCGGAAGATATTGCCACTTTGGATAACCTATGCAATGGACGATTATTATTTGGAGTTGCCAAAGGCGGCCCATTTCCTCAACAAAACAAGCATTTTGCGACCCTCCCAAGTGAATCTCGTCCCAAGATGCTAGAGGCGATCGCACTAGTTCAAAAGCTCTTATATGAAACTGATGTATCATTTAATGGGCGATATTATCAATGCGATCGCTTAACGATTTACCCGAAACCATTGCAAAGTCAAATACCAGTGTATGTTGCCACTGGTGGTGATGATGGTATTGAGCTTGCTGCTAAACATTCCTTCAGCTTGATGGGTGGGCCGCCATTTTCTCTAGAGAGATTGAAGGATACTGTTAGCAAATATCGAGCCTTAAATTCTAGTGGTGCGGAAAACTTTGTGCTGGCACGCTTCTTTTTTGTTGGCAAAACATTTGACGAGGCGGTGAGTGAAGCGTTACCTTTCGTTCGCAAATTTAGCCAGAAAATGAAAGCTAATTCGGCTGAATTATTGCAGAATAATCCGAATCCCAACCAAAAACCATTCAACCGCACAAATATTTGTTTCGATGAAGATTATTTGATTGAGAATTCAATTATCGGTGATGTGGAGACTTGTCGAGACAAAATCAAGAAATTTCAGGACGAATTAAATTTAGGTACGCTAGCACTCAAACCCTCGTCTGCGGATTTGCAAAAAAACCTAGAGAGTTTGACGCGCTACAACCAAGAGGTGCGAAATTATGTCTTCTAAACTATACTTGCTTCCTCCCGATGATTTACCTCCCGCTGAGGTAACAAAAGAGGATGGAATGCTGCAAATGGAGCTAGAACAGTCTACTGGCAGATGCTTTTTTCTAGCTTGCGATCGCATTACGCGAGTACTGTTATCTAATTGTCAATGGTATCTGACAACAAATGCTACCATCCTCACACTAATTATTGACTGCCCTGACTTAGTATCTTACTGGCATATTGTCAGCAATATTCCCCAGTTAGGTAATAGGCTAGAGCGGTTTGCTAGCAATGGTAAAATCCGCGTTTATCCGCCATTTGGTAAAGGAACGCCGTTTGAAATCAGCGTTAATGAAATATCAGCTTATCGAGATTGGCTTTGAGGTAAATAGAAACTGGGAATCATCTTTACCGCTATCTAACACCCTGTACTTTTAAAGTGCAGGGTGTTGTATTTTCTGAGAGATAAAATTGATTTTTTTTAATTGGATACAGTTAGTTATTAAAGTAGAAATAACTATTGTAATTTGGGTTCATTTTTGTATTTTGAGACGGAAATATTTAGGCGATCGCAATCTCCAAACTCATACCTTTTTGAAAAAATAATGCGACATATATATACTCCCAAACCTTTGTTTTGTCTGGCTTTCTTAATTTTGAATTTTGAATACTTCGACAAGCTCAGTACAAGTTTTGAATTTTGAATTGGTATCAGTGGTAGTCTAAATAAAAGTGCAATAGCGCTTATCTCAACGTACCTACTTGCTTATGTCCAAACCTGCTGATATCAGCACTAAACGCCTAATCAGTCTTGCACCCGATAACTGGGTAAAATGGGTAACACAAATTCCTGATGTTATTGTAGGTGAAATTCTCAACTCAGAATTTCAGTGGCTTAGTAGAGAAAGTGATGTACTGATCCGTGTCGAAAATCCGCAGTATGGAAAATTTCTAGTTATCAATGAATTACAACTGCGGTATAAACCGGAAATGCCACGACGGATGCGTGCTTATGCAGCTCTAGCTGAAGAAAAATATAATTTACCTACCTATCCGGTATTAATCAACATTCTTAAAGGAAGTAACACAGAAATACCTACAAGTTATGCATCAAATGTTGCAGGTTTAAGAGCAACTCAAGATTATCGGGTGATTAACTTATGGGAAGTTGATGTAAATACTGTCTTTGAGACACCATTACCATCCTTAATTCCATTTGTACCCATTCTCAAAGGCGGTGAAAACGAGGTTGTAATTCGAGAAGCCTTGCAAATTCTGCGTCAGGATGAACAATTAAATCAACTTGAAACAGTTTTGGCTTTTTTTGCTACGTTTGTAATAGAGAGTGCCCTAGTCCAAGAAATCATGAGGTGGGATATGGCTGTGTTGCGTGAGTCGCCTTGGTATCAAGAAATTTTACGTGAAGGAGAAGCACGCGGGGAAGCACGCGGAGAAGCACGCGGGGAAGCACGCGGACGACGAGAGGAATTATATTCAGGTATTGAATTGGCACTGGAGATTAAATTTGGAACTCCTGGCTTAGATTTAATGCCAATCATTTACCAAATTACAGATTTACAGCGATTAAAAGTGATTCAACAGGCTATCAAAACCCTAAATACAGTTGAGGAACTACAGCGAGTTTGTGATTGATTTACTGGTAAAAAAACTTGTGATTTTTTCACTTACCCATATATACCACAATACGCTTGGGTTAAGGCTAAAAACTAAAACTGGCGTAGCGCGATCGTCGCACTCTTTGCAACGAATATCCACCCCCAATCGCACCGCCAGTTATAACCCTATGACAAGCTTGTTACCTTTTTAGTAAGCCACGCATACCACTTTTCTAGCCCACTACCAGTGGTTGCAGAAAGCTGAAAAATCTGAATTTGGGGATTTATCTGTCTGGCATATTCTATGCACTTTTGAACATCAAAATCTACATAAGGTAGCAAATCAATTTTAGTGAGAATCATGATGTCACTTGCACGGAATATATGCGGGTATTTTAGCGGCTTATCTTCTCCCTCCGTGACTGAGAGAATCACGACTTTTGCCTGTTCTCCTAAATCAAATAAGGCTGGACAAACTAAATTTCCGACATTTTCAATCATCACAACTGAATTCAGTGGCGGATTCAATTGTTGTAAACCTCTTTCTATCATTGAGGCATCTAAATGACAGCCTGTTCCGGTATTGATTTGGATGACTTTAGAACCTGTTTCTTTAATTTTTTTAGCATCGTTAGCAGTTTCTTGGTCGCCTTCAATGACACTGATAGATAATTGGTTTTTTAAATCATTAATGGTTCGTGTCAAAAAAGTTGTTTTCCCAGCACCAGGAGAACTCATTAAATTTAAGGCGAGAATATTTCGACCTTTAAACCATCCCCGATTTTGGGCAGCTATTAGGTTATTTTTTGATAAAATATCCTGTTCTAAAGATATGGTTGTGTTGTGTATTTTGGCATGGATTTGAGGTGCTTCTATATGAGTGTCATGACTGTGGGAGTGAGTGATGACAGTACCATCTGGTAAAGTATGAGTATGATGATGGTGGTAATGTTCAGCTTCACCTGTTTCTAGATTGGTAATTTTAGTTTCGCCATCATCAGAACAACCGCAGGTTACACACATAGTTCCTCTATTTCTATTTCTTTAATTTTCAGTTCTTCACCAGTAATTAAATCTAATTGCACGCTACCACAGTTACAGATTCCAAACGGTTTATCTAAATAAATTTCTGTACCGCATTGACGACATTTTGCTAAACCGGGGATTTCTAAAATTTCTAATTTTGCCTCTGCCAAAACTGTTCCTTGAGTGCAAATATCAAAACAAAATCGGATAGCATCTGGCATAATGGCTGAAAGTTTGCCGATTTCTAATAAAACTCGCTGCACTTTTGCGCCTTTGGCGTGTTCAGTCACAATTGCCACAATATTTTGGGTAATTCCAAGTTCGTGCATATTATAAAATCTCTTAAAGATTAACAAATTCGTGGTAATTGGTCGCCTACTAACATATCAACAATTCTTTCAGCACCAAAAAGTGTTTTTAGTAATACGATACCTGGAGGTGAAGAAATAACTTCGCCAATAATACAAGCATCTTTACCTGCTGGGTGGGATTTCATAGCTGATAAAACATTTTCAGCATTCTTTTTTGGAACCACTACAACTAACTTACCTTCATTAGCTAAATACAATGGGTCTAAACCGAGAATTTCGCAAACTCCGTTGACTTCTTCACGCACTGGGATAGATTCTTCAAAAAGACGAATTCCCACATCGGAACTTAGGGCAAATTCATTTAATACTGTGGCTAAACCCCCGCGTGTAGCATCTCGCATAGCATGAATTTGGGGACATCTATGGAGAATAGTTTCTACTAAACTATGTAACGGCTGACAATCACTTTCAATATTAGTTTCTAAAGCTAATTCTCCACGGGCAATTAAAATTGCTGTGCCATGATTGCCTATTTCACCATTAATAATTATTGCATCTCCAGGTTTAATATTGTGGGCGGAAATGTTAACTCCTCGCGGGATGACACCAATGCCAGCAGTATTAATAAAGAGTTTATCGGCAGCACCACGATGTACAACTTTTGTGTCACCAGTAACAATTTGAACACCAGCATTTTTTGCGGCTGCGTTCATACTGGCTGCGACACGGCGTAAAGTTTCGACAGGTAATCCTTCTTCTAAAATTACGCTACAAGTTAAATATAAAGGTTTTGCACCACTGACAGCTAAATCATTAACTGTGCCGTTTATGGCTAATTCTCCTATATTACTTCCGGGGAAAAATAACGGGTCTACAACATAAGAATCTGTTGTAAACGCGAGTCTGTCTCCTTGTTGGAGAAGAGGGGTTAAGTTGAAGCTGGCTTGGTCTTCTAGTTGTGAGAGAATGGGATTATCAAAATTGCTGACAAAGATTTCGTCTATTAAATCGCGCATCGCTTTACCGCCGCTACCATGTGCGAGAGTTATATGAGTGTCTTGCACTTTTCCTTGGCGACGGCGGACTTTTTCTATTTTTTGGAATAGGGGATTTTGGATTGGGTTTGTGGGGAAAATATTCATATTAAATTTTTTTTAAACGCAAAGGAACGCAGAGGGAAGCGCAGAGGTACGCTGAGTATTATAAGTCTGAGGAGAAGCCGCAGGCGGGGAGAGGTTCTTGAGTTATTTTTGGTTTTTGGGCGATTGTTCTTTTGGCTATTGTGGAGTGTCGCCCATATTTGTAATAGGCTGCACAAGCACCTTCGGAAGATACCATGCAAGTACCGATTGGTGTTTCTGGGGTGCAGGCTGTACCGAATACTTTACACTCCCAAGGTTTTAAGACTCCTTTGAGAATTTCTCCACATTTACAAGCTTTATGGTCGGCTACTTTAAGGTTAGGAATGGTAAATTTAAGTTCGGCATCAAATTGAGCATATTCAGGTTGAATTTTTAATCCTGAATAGGGGATGTCACCTAAGCCGCGCCAATCGAAACTATCTCGGATGGCGAAAACTTTATTTATCGCTTGTAGGGCTACTGTATTTCCAGATTTTTCGACAATTCGGTTATATTGATTTTCGACTTCGCAACGATTTTCTACTAGCTGTTGCAATAGCATCCAAATGGATTGGAGAATATCTAAGGGTTCAAATCCTGAGACGACTATCGGCTTATTATATTGTTGGGAAATAAATTGGTATGGGTCACTGCCAATCACCATACTGACATGGCCAGGGCCAACAAATCCATCTAGTTGTAAGTCGGGATTATCTAATAGCGCTTTGAGGGCGGGAATCACGAGGACGTGATTGCTAAACATACTAAAGTTAGGAATTTTTTCGGTTGCTGCTTGCAGGATGGTGAAGGCGGTGCTGGGGGCTGTGGTTTCAAAGCCTAATGCGAAGAAGACTACTTCTTTGTCGGGGTTGTCTCTGGCAATTTGCAGGCTATCTAGGGGAGAGTACACCATACGGATGTCTGCACCTTGTGCCCTGGCTTGCAGTAAAGTGGTTTTGGAACCGGGAACTCGCATGGCGTCGCCAAAGGTGGCAAAAATGACGTTATGATTTTGAGAGATTGCGATCGCATCATCTAATCTCCCTTTTGGCATAACGCATACTGGACAACCAGGCCCATGAATTAGTTCAATGGCTTGGGGTAAAATTTCTTCGATACCATATTTAAAAATGGAATGGGTATGTCCGCCGCATACTTCCATGATTTTGATGGGTTTTTTTAGTCGATGGCATAATTTAGCGATTTCGCGGTATAACGCTTTAGCTTTTTCCGGTTCGCGGAATTCGTCAACATATTTCATAGGAAGTGAGGAATAGTGAGTTTTATCTATCTGTTAATTTCGCTTTTTTGGTAGGAAGTTTTTTAACGAACCGCGTTTGTACAGAGTCTTTTAGAGAAGCCTCATCTAAATTTCAACCTCCTACCTTCTTCACGCACTAATCCCTGTTTGTGCTGCTGCTAATTCTTGGAAAAGTTGTAATGTTTCTGCCGCTTCTTGTTCGTTAATTCGATTCATCGCAAAGCCAACATGTACTAGCACCCAATCACCAATACAAGCTTCGGGAGGATGTTGTTCATCTACGATACAAGCAATATTTACTTCGCGCTTAACACCACCAATGTTAACTAGGGCTAATTTATGGTTAACGTTGGTAATTTCTATAATTTGTCCGGGGATTCCTAAGCACATTTTTTTGTTTTTTAAGAGAAATTAACCATAGACACGCAGAGAATACAAAGAGAATTATTTGTGAGAGAAATTTTTTCAAATATCAACACTCATGTATTAATTGTGCGGCTGCAATAACTGCTTGTCCTAAAGATAAGCCGCCGTCATTAGCTGGAACTAAGCTGTGAGTAAGTACATTTATTCCCAATGTTTGTAATCTTTTGGTAACTTGCTTTAACAATATACAATTTTGAAATACTCCTCCTGTTAAAGCTACCTGATTAATCAGATTCTCTTGACTAAGATGCTTAACCATTTCCACAATTGCATTGGCTAAACCTTGGTGAAATTTGGCAGCTATAACTGCTTGGGGAATCTGCTGCTGTAAGTCATTTAGCAAGGCTTGCCACATTGGACGCGGGTCTATACAGTAAATACTATCTAAAAAGCCAAAATTAAAAGGGTAGATTAGCGCTTCTTTATCATTATTTAAGCTGCTAACATCTACTATAGCTTCAAGTGCGATCGCAGCCTGTCCTTCATAGCTACATTCATCTCTATAAATACCGATAGCCGCCGCCACTGCATCGAACAATCGCCCCACGGAAGACGCTGGAGGAGAGTTAATTCTTTTCTCTATAAGTTGATTTAGTAGTTTGAGTGGCTTGTTTCTCAGAAATTTTACGATTTCTAAGTCAGAATACTTTTGTTCGCAATTATCCCAAAGATTAGCAGCTACTAATTGGGCATAAGTATTACGCCAAGGCTGATAAATAGCTTGTTCGCCACCAATCATTGCTACTGGTTTAAATGTTGCGAGTCGTTGAAATTTTCGGTAATCTGCTAAAAGAAATTCTCCACCCCAAAGTGTGCCATCGTCACCGTAACCTAAACCATCTAAAGCAATACCTAATATTGGAGGTGAATCTAAAGGAATCCCATTTTCTACCATGCAAGCGGCAATGTGCGCGTGATGATGTTGAACTGGGTAAATTTTAATTTTATTTGTATCTGCAAGCGATTTACCAAATTTGCTTGAAAGATATTCAGGGTGTTTATCAATAGCAATTATTTCTGGTTGATGCTCAAATAAATTTAAGTATAAATTTAAATTTTCTTGGTAAGCGTTGAAAGCAGCAGCATTTTCTAAATCTCCTAGATGTTGAGAGAGAATTGCTTCTTCTTCGCGCAATAAGCAAAAGGTATTTTTTAACTCACTCCCTATTGCTAAAATTTGCGGGATTTTGTGAAATCCTGGTGGTAAACTAATTGATGCTGGTGCATATCCTCTGGCACGGCGAATTGTTTGAACTTTATCACCAAGAACACGCACAACCGAATCATCTACCCGATTAATAATTTCTCGATTGTGAAAGAGAAAATAATCAGCGATTGTCCCTAATTTTTCCCTTGCTTCGTCATTATCAATACATTGTGGTTCATCAGCAACATTGCCACTTGTTAAAATAATTGGGCGATTCATCCGCCGCAGAATTAAATGATGCAACGGTGTATAAGGTAGCATGAAACCAAGGGTATTTTGCCCTGATGCTACTGACGATGCTAATTGTTTTTTATCCGAAACTTGTAATAAAACAATTGGTGCAGCAAAACTTGTTAATAATTCTTTTTCTTTAGTGTTGACAAGACAATATTGTTCAATTATTTCAATATCCCGCGCCATTAAAGCAAAGGGTTTATGATAGCGCTTTTTTCGCTGACGCAGTTTTTGTACAACGGTTTCCTGTGTTGCATCGCAAGCCAGATGAATACCACCTAACCCCTTAATTGCCACAATCTCACCTTTTTGCAACAAGGTACAAACAGCATCGACATCATCCAACATCGAAAACATAGAAGCAGTAACCGATTTACCATCAGCGCGTTCTAACCAAGCTGCGGGGCCGCAAACATGACAAGCTACAGGTTGGGCGTGAAAACGGCGATTTTCGACATCATGGTATTCCTTTCCACATTCTGAACACATGGCAAACGCAGACATACTGGTATTGCATCTGTCATAAGGAATGGCACGAATAATACTCAGGCGGGGGCCGCAATGAGTGCAATTAGTAAAGGGGTAGCGATAAAAGCGGCTAAAAGGGTCGAATATTTCTTGTTGACATTGCGGACAAGTGGCTGCATCAGGGGTAATTTCTGTTTTAATGGCATTATTGACACTAGTAGAAATTACAAAATTATCAAATTTCAATTCGCCTTCATAAGGAGTTCTAATTAATTGATTAATTCTTGCCAACGGTGGACATTCTATTTGCAATCTGGCTACAAATTTGGTTATTGCTTCCTCACTACCAGATACCCGAATTAATACACCTTCACCATCATTACAAACATCTCCACGTAAGCCGCAGGTTTTAGCCAGACGATATACAGTAGGGCGAAATCCTACTCCTTGAACAGTACCACGAACTCTAATTTCTTCAGTCGGCATAGTTAAACTGCCACAGCAAAATTCGGTTATTTCCAGAATCAGCTATCACTGCTGTATTACCGCAAATTTTTATCCCGTAACACCAATTTAAGCTATCTCGTTTAGGTAGTCCGAAATTACGATTTTCACCTTTACTTTGAAAATTTATTTGTCCTGCTAACCCATCTGCCACTACACCTTGCAGTGATAAAATTGATTCTGGCTTTCTCCATCCTAACAAACGAGAATTAGCTGTATCTGCAACTACTAACCAATCTCCAGCCACCCCCACACCATAAGGCATACTCAAACTACTAGCGCTAGGATAATAAACTCCTTGATTCATTTCCACAAAATCAAAGCTTTTTTGTCCTAAAATCACTGCACAAGGGGCATTATTTTCTATCGGGATTCCCTGCCAAATCATCACTCGGTGATTACCTGCATCGCTGACAACCAAATTTTCTCCCCAAAGGGTGATATCGTGACACCAACGCATACTCGCTGCGGTTGGAGAAGCACCGCCGTTTTCATTGCGAGATAGCATATCTGGTTGTCCCAAAACTAAATCAGCAGGTTGACCATTTTCTGTTGGTAATTGATGCCAAATTAATATCCTTCGATTACCAGTATCGGCAATAAATAGCTGCCCTTGATGATAGAAAACACCATAAGGCCAGTGCATTGTACTAGCAGATGCTTGTTGACTTCCTCGATTTGGTTCATTATCAATAAAATTAGCTTGTCCTAAGACCAAATCTGCTGGAACATTGTTATCTTCTGGTAAATTTTTCCAAATTAAAACTCGATGATTCCAAGCATCTGCGACAGCTAACCCTTCGGCGCAAGCACAAATCCCAGTTGGTACATTTAAGGTTGTGCTTCCTGGTGTATTTTTAGCATTTTGTCCTTCATGATAGAAGTCAGGTTGTCCAATTACCCAATCAGCAGGTTGACTATCTATTGTGGGTAATTTTTTCCATCCTAATAATCGATGATGTCCTGTATCTGATACCCATAAAAGGCCATTTGATAACAAACAAGCACCACGAGGCCCAAACATCGTTGTGGGGCTAGGTGCTATAGGTATCACTAATTTTTGTGGTTCAATAATGTTACCTAAAATGACCTCTGCACCTTGAGATAATAGAGGTAGATATTGAGAAATTTCTGTTGCTTCTAGCGGTAGTTGTGATATGGGATTAATTATAATTGGGATATCCATGAACCGCAGATAGACGCTGATAATTATTTAAAAACATTAATGCTGATTAGCGTGTAACAACAGTAACAATTTTACATGATGTTTTTATTTCAAATTAAGTTAAAACTTTTAAACAACTTTTATCTTAATCAATTTTAAAAACCTATTGCTAACCTAAAGTTGCTTTTGCTACATAGCGATATTTGTAATGAATGGGCGATGTACTGAAATGAGAAAGCAATTAAGCATTTTGAGAAAGCATTTAGGCTTTTTGTTTGCTGAATCTACCGAAATGCTTGCTAAATTTACTGAAATGAGAAAGCAATCAGGCATTTTGAGAAAGCATTTAGGTATTTTGCTTGCTAAATTTACTGAAATGAGAAAGCAATCAAGCCTTTTGAGAAAGCATTTAGGCATTTTGCTTTCTCAAAACACTAAAATGAATCGCTGAATTGCTCAAATGAGAAACGATTCCGGTCTATTGAGAAAACATTTAGGCATTTTGCTTCCAACAAACACTAAAATGAATGCGCGAACTACTGAGATGAAAAGCAAATTAGCCGTGATTTTCTAATCGTCAAGTATATTTGCTGAGATGTTACTTTTACACGATCATTTTTGCAGTTTCACAAAAACCTTATCATCTTTAATTTTTACTGAATACGACTGAAGTGAAATATCAGGTGCAGTCAAACATTCACCTGTCTCCAACTTATATTGAAATCCGTGGTAAGGACAGGTAATAATACCATTTTCAACCTTACCCTTATCTAGTGTAGAACCTAGATGAGTGCAAGCATTACGGTAACATTTTACTGTAATACCTTGACGGTGTAAAATTAGGGAATTACCAGCAAGTTGTACTGGCAATACACTAAATTCAGGAATTTGCTCAATAGTCGCTACTTTGATCCAAGTAGAAGTTATTTTTGAAGAGAATGGACTAATTAAACCAAAACTTGCATTGTTAACAACAGAGTTATTATTGACCGCAACCACTCTGGTAATTTCGGGACAATGGTTTTTGATTGCTTGTTCTACTCCCTGAGATAAAGTTAAAGTAGAAGCCGGACAATTGCTGCAAGTTCCGATTAATCTGACTTCTACTGTATCTGGGGGCTTAATTGCTACTAGTTCTACATCCCCATTATGGCTTTTTAAACTTGGGCGAACTTCTTCAAGGGCTGTTTGAATTCGCTGTGCTAATGGTGGTTTTGGTGGTTTTACAAGTTCGTGATAAAGCAGCACTGCGTACACTACTTCATCAGTCACAGCATGACGCAAACCTGACATTGATTCTTGCTTGAGGCTTTTAATTAAACTAGTCAATGCTGCCTTATGCAAAGCTTCAATTGCCCTTTTTAGTCCAACTGCTACACACCGTTGGCTTTCATCCCACTCGGATATAATTGCCTCAAAGCGGTTAATTTCTCGAACTAATTCTTCAAGGTTTGTCATTAGTCATTAAGCATGGGGCATGGGGCATGGGGCATTGGTTATTCATAAATGACCAATGACAAATTACTTCATTTTGAAATCTTTGAGGAGAAATGGCATAATCAAGCCCGTCACGAGGCTAGATAATGTTATTGGTAAGTAGAAGGGAATGTCGATTTGTGCAAACAACACTAGCAGTAACGAACCTACAGCAGTAGCAATAGCAGTTCGTTGAACAAAATATATTGGATCGCGCAGTAATTTTCCTTTGAAAAATAACTTGGCAGAAAACCACCCAATTTCTAACATGTTTACTCCTAATAATTGGTCAATAAATTTAAGATTGCAAACCCTAAGAGAATAGCAGGAATTACACCAGCAGGAGCAAATAATGCACCAAGCATTGCTGAAAACTGATAGCCGATATCTTTTCCAGCTAACAGCATTCCACCAATAGCACCACCAACCATAGACAAGGCTGCTGCTATAATTAACCACACGAATTCTGTTGCTAGATTCAAATCGCCATCTGCTAAACTTGTGAGGAAATTTATCAGATTTGGGTAAGTAACAATATCTCTCATGCTGGTTTTTTACTCATTGTTAAAGTCAAGAGTTCAATCTAGGGAGTTTGGTTTTTATACAATATATTTTGACCTCTCTCCAAACCTCTCTCCTAAAAGGAGAGAGGCTTTGAATCTTACTCCTCTTCCCTTGTAGGGAAGGGGCTGGGAATTAGGTCTGTATTGAACTAAACTGGAAAGCGTTATAGAACTATAATTCATCACTCCTAAGCTTTCATTTCGGCTTCTACATCTTGTAACGCTTGAACTACTACTTCTGCTTGTGCAATTTGTTGGTGTTCCGTAAATATTTCTAAAGCCTGTTGATAGTAGATACGCGCTTGCAAAAGATTTTGAGGATTACCAATTTCTGGTTTTTCTGGGTCGTCTGGTAAGTTGAATAGGGCGTTGGCTTTGTTGGAAATTGTGTTAGCGTACTCTAAAGGTGTATCTTTGGAATTACGCACTTTTAACGCTTCGTCATAAGCTGCGATCGCCCGTAAGTTATTCTCCACAGGATGGGAACTCACTAGGTATTGCAAAGCATTACCTAAATTGTTCTGCAACATCGCATATTCTCTAGGATGGTCAATCAAATTAATGTGCTTTAGCGCCACCTCAAATGATTGCACAGCTAACCCTTGACGCAAGTATTCCCGTTCTGATGCTAGGGGCATAGAAAGGTAAGCGATCGCAATATTGTTATACAAAATGGCGTATTCTTGAGGATAATCTTCCCAAGTAAACACCCGCAAAGCCTCATGATAAGCTTGGATGCTGTCAGTTATCCGCGCCAAATTAAATGGCACTAGCGACTGCAACACCAGACCAAAATTCATCTGCGTCTCTGCCACTTCCTCTGGCGCAGCTAATTGTTGTAAAATCGGTAATGCCTCTTCATAACCGACTTTAGCTTGCATCAACAGTTGGTAATCAGCATCCGGTATTGCCTGTAATGTCCCCGCCATCCCTACTTGGGCCCTGGCTTTTAATAGGGGATACTCCTCACCACACATCTCGTAGGCCCGGTAATATAACCCAACTGCATTTCGCAAGTCTTGGGCAGCTTTGGGTTTTTTTTGAAAACCCTGTGCTATCTCAATCAGCATTTGAATTTTTTCTTCTGCTGAGGCTGACTCTGAAGCAACAGCTGCTACCGCAGCCTTCACTGCTGAATCTGTAATGCTGGGGGGTCATAACTCTGCCGTACTCTAGCCAATTGGGAATTGAATCTGTCAACGCCCACGAATGATTGAGATACGTAAACGCATCTAATCACGGGCCATACTGATTTACGCAGGCTTCGAGTCCTTTAGGCGGAATTCCCCTTTTTTATTTGAGCTAGGATTAAAGACTAGAAACTAGGGAAAAAACTTAATCCCCTATAGCCAATGTCTTATGCCATGCTCAATACAATACTATAAAACACCCTATTTCTAAAATTCTAGGGGGAAATTGCTAATATTAATGTCAGTTTTAAACACCTAATATTTTTTAAATACTTTTTGTATCATCGTGTTATACAATTTCAATCTTTTTTATTGAATTGTTGACATACATATATTTATTGTACTCAAAATAGTCGCCACGCGATCGCCGAAGTGTAAAATATATTCATCAACTGTAAAACAAGCTACCTTGAAAACAGACAGTATCTTCTATCGGATCTTTCAAAGTATCCCCAGCACCTTTTTTGAACTGATTAATCAACCACCCCAACTAGCTAGTGCTTACCAATTTTCTTCAGTAGAAGTTAAACAACTGGCGTTTAGAATCGATGGTGTCTTTCTTCCAAATACGCCAGACTTACCGATTTATTTTGCTGAAGTGCAATTTCAATCAGATAAAAAATTCTACTCACGTTTATTTACCGAAATCTTTAACTATCTCGACAAAACCGAATTAACTAACAATTGGCGTGGTGTTGTCATCTTCCCCAACCGCAGCGTTGATACTGGAGATACCGAAAGATATACAGAATTACTCAACTCTCAACGAGTAACTCGCGTCTATCTCGACGAATTAAGCTCAATTGAGACATCATCAATCGGTATGGAGGCAGTTAAACTGATTATCGAACCCGAATCAACGGCGACAACAAAAGCTGTAGAGATAGTAAACATTGCCCGACAGCAAATTCCAGATGTCACTACTATTAGGGAAATTATACAATTAATAGAGACGATATTAATCTACAAGTTACCGCGATTGAGCCAGGAGGAGATAGGAAAAATGTTTGGATTAAATGAGTTAAAGCAAACTAGATTTTACCAAGATGTTTTTGCAGAAGGTAGGCAAGAAGGGAAACAAGAAGGTATACAAGAAACTAAGTTACAAACTATACCTCGATTATTAGGGTTAGGTTTAAGTATTGAGCAGATAGCTCAAGCGTTAGGTTTGGATGAACAAGTTGTTAGGCAAGCTGCACAACCGAAATCCTAAAACAATGAGGTGCGCCAAGGATTAACAGTGCGTTTAATAGAGACGATATTAATCTACAAGTTGCCGCGATTGAGCCAGGAGGAGATAGGAAAAATGTTTGGAGCAAATTTTGAATTAAATGACTTGAGGCAAACTAGATTTTTCCAAGATGTTTTTGAAGAAGGTAAAAAAGAAGGTAAGCAAGAAGCTTTTGAAGAAGCTAAACAAGAAGGTAAGCAAGAAGCTTTTGAAGAAGGTAAACAAGAAGCTAAGTTGGAAGTGATACCGCACTTATTAGCGTTCGGTTGCAGTATTGAGCAGATAGCTCAAGCGTTAGGTTTGGATGAACAAGTTGTTAGGCAAGCTGCACAACCAAAATCCTAAAACAACTGATATATAGTTGATGGGGCGCAAAGTTTAGTGCCCCTATTTTTGGCTCTTTTATTATGTGAAAATCTGATGACTTAAAATACTCATTACCTCACGCATATTAACAGTTTACAGTAATTATTAATTATTACAGAGTTTTGTCAGTGAGAAATTAAGCATATTGAGTTTGTTTAATATCAACATTCAAAAGCAAGAGCTAGTGTTTATTTTTACTATTTTGCATTTTTCAAATGTGTTACATAGATAACAGACATAGCCATTGAAAACAATCTTGAGAGTATTTAATTTATTGTTAATGATTAATTCTTTTTTAATGAAAGTAATTTAGATAAAAAATATCTTAGTATTGAAAAATAAATATTGATAAACAGGTGAGACTTTGCAAGCATTATCACCTACATCATGCATGGGAAACAATACAAAAATACCTAGCCGATGACTAACGTACTATGGCTACAAGGTGGTGCTTGTTCCGGCAACACCATGTCATTTCTCAACGCTGAAGAACCGACAGTCTGCGATTTAATTGCCGACTTTGGTATCAACGTACTTTGGCATCCTTCCTTGGGGTTAGAATTAGGCAACGACCTACAAACACTGTTGCGGGATTGCATTTCTGGCAAAATTCCTTTAGATATCTTGGTATTTGAAGGCAGTGTAGTTAACGCCCCCAACGGCACTGGCGAATGGAATCGGTTTGCCGATCGCGCCATGAAAGATTGGTTATTAGACCTTGCCAAAGTTGCTCAATTTATCGTCGCGGTAGGAGACTGTGCAACCTGGGGAGGAATTCCTGCTATGTCACCCAACCCCAGCGAATCGGAAGGTTTACAATTTCTCAAACGTCAAGAAGGCGGCTTTTTAGGAAAAGACTTCGTATCACAAGCGGGATTACCTGTAATTAATATACCTGGATGTCCCGCCCATCCCGACTGGATTACGCAGATATTAGTTGCGATCGCTACTGGACGCATAGCAGACATTGCTTTTGATGAACTAAATCGTCCCCAAACTTTCTTTAACACCTATACCCAAACAGGTTGTACCCGCAACGTTCACTTTGCCTACAAAGCATCAACCGCCGAATTTGGTCAGCGCAAAGGATGCTTATTTTACGACTTGGGTTGTCGCGGCCCCATGACTCATTCCTCCTGCAACCGCATCTTATGGAACCGCGTCTCATCCAAAACTCGTGCCGGAATGCCTTGTTTAGGTTGCACAGAACCAGAATTTCCCTTCTTTGACCTCAAACCAGGAACCGTATTTAAAACCCAAACAGTAATGGGAGTTCCCAAAGAATTACCGCCAGGGGTGAACAAAAAAGACTACGCCTTACTCACAATGGTCGCCAAAGACGCAGCACCACCTTGGGCAGAAGAAGACTTTTTTACTGTTTAGTCATTGGTCATTAGTCATTGGTCATTAGTCTTTTGTGAAAAACCAATGACTAATAGATATCTCCAGAAATTAGGTTTTTACCTAGAGAGGATAAGAGTTTAAGATTATTTTTCGGAAATGATCGATGACAAATGACAAATGACAAATAACAAATAACAAAGGACAAATGACAAATGACAATTCAATCATTAGATATATCGCCCGTTGGTAGAGTTGAAGGCGATTTAGATGTTCGAGTTGATATTGAACATGGAAGAGTAGTCAACGCTTGGACACACGCTGAACTTTTCCGAGGATTTGAAGTTATCCTACGCGGTAAAGATCCCCAAGCCGGTTTAATTGTCACACCTCGCATTTGCGGAATTTGCGGCGGTTCTCACCTGACATCTGCATCTTGGGCATTAGATACAGCTTGGGAAACGGAAGTTCCCCGCAATGCAATTTTAGCGAGAAATCTCGGACAAATTGTTGAAACAATTCAAAGCATCCCCCGCTATTTTTATGGTTTGTTTGCCATTGACTTAACCAATAGAAAATACCGCAATAGTCGCTTTTATGAAGAAGCTACTAGACGCTTTGCCGCTTTCACTGGCAAATCTTACGAACTCGGTATAACAATTTCCGCTAAACCTGTAGAAATTTATGCACTATTAGGCGGACAATGGCCCCACAGCAGTTATATGGTTCCCGGTGGCGTGATGTGCGCCCCAACCTTAACAGACATTACCCGCGCTTGGGCGATTCTCGAATATTTCCGTACCAATTGGTTAGAACCAGTGTGGTTAGGTTGTTCTTTAGAACGCTACGAACAAATCCAAACTTATGATGACTTCAGAGATTGGTTAGACGAAAACCGAAATCATCGAGATTCCGACTTAGGTTTTTATTGGCGCATGGGTTTAGATATCGGTTTAGATAGATATGGCGCTGGTGTTGGTAAATATGTCACTTGGGGATATTTAGCCCATGAAGATAAATACCAAAAGCCGACTATCGAAGGACGAAATGCGGCAACGATCATGAAAAGTGGAGTGTATGACAGCTTCACACACACTCACACCTTAATGGATCAGTCATTTATCCGCGAGAATACAACTCATTCTTGGTACGATGAAGGGACAGAAGATATTCACCCTAGCGATCGCACCACTAAACCCACTGCAATCAATACCAAAGACTTCGATAATGCCTACTCTTGGTCAAGTGCAGTCCTTCATAAAGACTTCGGACGTTTAGAAACTGGCCCGTTAGCGCGGCAATTAGTAGCTGGTGGTAAGCATGGCGAATCTTGGCAACACTACGATGGATTTATCCTAGATGTATTCAAGGAGATGGGTGGTGCTAGTATTCATGTGCGTCAGCTAGCACGAGTTCACGAACTTGTCAAGTTATATCGCCAAGCTGAACACTGTTTGCGCGAATTCAAATTAAACGACCCTTGGTATATTAAACCTACAGAAAAAGATGGACGCGGTTGGGGTGCAACGGAAGCAGCGCGGGGTTCCTTATCTCACTGGGTAGAAATAGAAGGCGGTAAAATTAAGAATTACCAAGTTATTGCTCCAGGTACTTGGAATATCGGCCCTCGTGACGGTGAAGGAATCCGCGGCCCAATTGAAGAAGCGTTAATTGGGACACCCATTTACGATTCTAGCGATCCGGTCGAAGTTGGTCATGTGGCGCGATCGTTTGATTCATGTTTGGTGTGTACAGTTCACGCCCACGATGCGAAAACTGGTGAAGAGTTAGCGCGTTTTCGGACTGCTTAATTCTCAAATATCAGATCGTCTAGCAGAATGCATATTGAGTTACACTAACTCTACAAGTGGTTACAATTTTGCTAGACATACTTTGTATGGTTGAAATTATTGAGATACCTGTTGAGTTGACTCACTTTCAACTTCCTGAAGCTGTTCACGAGCGTCTACACTATCTGCTAGATCGCCAAGATGCAGGCGAAGCGCTTACCCAAGGAGAACGACGAGAAGCAGAAGGGTTGGTTGAGTTGGCAGAATTTTTATCTCTGCTGCACTTGCGATCGCAGCGTGTGATGCAGCAGGGATAAATGGTAGCGATTTCAGCCGCTTTACGTCGATTGGTCATTCAAAGAGCAGGCGATCGCTGTGAATATTGCAGTTTATCCCAAGCAGGTCAAGCAGCTACATTTCATATCGATCACATCATTCCTGTTGTAGCAGGTGGTACAACAACAGCAGATAATTTGGCACTTGCCTGCGTGTCCTGTTCCTTACGTAAGGCTGCCCGACAAATGGTTGAAGATCCAGAAACACGAGAAAAAGTCCTAATCTTCAACCCTCGTCAACAAATATGGAAAGAACACTTTCAGTGGAATGGTGTAGAAGTTTTTGGATTAACAGCTATAGGACGAGGAACCATCAATGCACTAAACATGAATCGTGCGATTATGCTAGCGATTCGCGCAGAAGAGGAACTCCTGGGTCGCCATCCACCACCTTAGAGCTGATTCGTAAAGAAAATCTAAAGAAAGCTGAATCCGGCTTTGTTAAGGTTATAGGCTAAATCGAGTGTAATTTATGTTGTTGTCGATGAGCCGTATACCTACGATTGAGAATCCACACCGCAAACCCTACCCAAGTGATTTAAGCGATGCTGAATGGTTGATTCTCAAGCCTCTTCTCCCTACGCCAAAGGGATTTGGGCATCCTGTAGAAGTAGATTTACGAGAAATATTGAATGCAATTTTCTACGTGCAACGTACTGGGTGTCAATGGGAAATGCTACCTCATGACCTTCCTCCATATACAACAGTGTATGGCTACTTTCAAAAATGGCAGCGTAAAGGCATCTGGCAGCAGATTCACGACCAAGTGCGCTATCAACTGCGACAAGATTTAGGGCGAGATGAAAATTCTACCGTGGCGATCGCAGATTCTCAGTCAGTGAAGACCACGGAAAAAAAGGGGAGGGTCTACGGTTTCGATGGTGGTAAGAAGGTTAAAGGGCGTAAGCGACATATAGTTGTAGATTCTCAAGGGTTGTTGATTGGTGTTTTAGTAACTGAAGCCAATGCGTCAGAACGTTTAGGTGCTGTGGTTGTACTGCATGAGGCGGTTAAAGAATTGTCCAAATTGGAAGTTGTTTGGGTAGATCAAGGCTATTCAGGAGAAAACTTTGCTCAAGCAGTCAAGAAAGTTTGCGGAGAAAAGGTTCGTGTTGAGGTGATTGAAAGGATATCGAAAACATTTGAGCGATTGCCGAAACGATGGATTGTGGAACGGACATTTGGCTGGCTTAATAGATTTCGGCGTTTGAGTAAGGATTATGAGTTGTACACAGAGTTAAGTGAAGCTATGATTTATGGCTCATTGATTCGTCTGATGATCAAGCGGATGGCTTCTTAAGCTTTTGTTTACGAATCAGCTCTTAAAAGGCTCTCCAATATTAGTTAATTCAATTACCCTTTAGAAGCAATACTGAAAAACAGATTTATCAACGCTCTACCAAAAAATAACCAATCTAACCAAAATACAATGTGAAGAATTGCTATTACCCAAAATACAATTTGATAAGAAACTTTGCTATTTTTATGACGTAGCTTCTGTTGGGCAACAAATCCACCTAACCAACCACCCATAAATTCGCATAGATGTAAAGTATTTTCTTGCCTTCTCCATCCTCCTTGTTGGGCACGAGATTTATCATCGGCATATAGCCTAAAGGTAATTAAACTCATGACAGGATAAAGAATTAGAGGAATTGGGTTGCCAGTTGTTAGTGCAAGATGAATCGAACCTAACCCAGGTAGTAAAGATAGAAGTAATGTCTTTAATACTAATGATGAAGATTTGTCTACATATCTGGATATAGACTTCTTTGATGCAGTAGAAGAAGAGGATTTTGATGTAACTTCTTTGATTGAAGCATTACAAGCGCGGACTTTGCCATCTTTACTAGCTATCAGTTGATAACAAATGAAATCACCAACTAGGGGACGACGGTTAACGTCTTTTAATCCAGTAATGTGTAGAAAGACTTCTTGAGTACCATCATTGGGTTGTATGAAACCAAACCCGCGATCGTCCTTCCAGATGGTTAGCTGTCCTATGTGTAAAGTAGGTTTCATCAACAAATAACATACTTGTACTTTCTTTATAATGTACCCTTTTTTACACAAATAGATAACACTAAAAAAGCGATCGCGCCACCAACTATTTGAACCGGGGAGTGGAGAGTGAGTGAAAGAAGGGAGAAATAATCTATTCCCAATGCCCTATTCCCAATGCCTTATATTCAAAACTCGTAGCGTAACACACTAAAACATATAGAAACAGTGCGTTAGGCTTGCCTTAATTCACTTCAACAAAACAGAAATTTACAAGGTAAGCTTGTGTCTGATTTAGCGCTACATAATTATCTTCCTCGCGTTCCCGATGCAGCATTGCAAGAATTCATCGAATGGTGTGTTTTAGAACAGGCAAAAGCCGCAGAATTTAACTTTACTCCTGATAGAAGTAAGTTAGATAATTTGCCACCAGAAGACTACGTTCCGAAGCTTGTCGAGCAGTTCATGAAAGTTAAACCAGACCCAATTAAAGCTGGTTTGGTAGCTGCGATCGCTGGTAAGGAAGCTGACAAACATGCTTTATCCGGTTTAGCGATCGCAGCCGATTTTGTGTCTCTTTATATCAAGTACTTAATTCCTAAAGAGGGCAGTACTAAAGAACAAGCTGAAGAGATATTAACTAAAGTCTCACAAGATCAGTATGATAAACTGAATGAAATCGCCAAGAAACATGGTGTTGAGTTCTAGTTTCCTGCTGATAATTTAGTTTTTCAGAGGCTTCGTCTATATTTTAGATTTTGAACAAAAAGCTTTGTTTGCGAATGACATTTGCAAACAAAGCTTCTGTCCATCATAGATTACCTGATTGTAGTAATACAACGCGATCGCTAAATTTAGCCGCCAGTTTGCGATCGTAAATCGCGTTAGTAGCGGGTGAAGCTAAAAAATTACTAATAACTCACATAGTTCAGTCAGATAATTTATTCTTTCAACACTGCTAATAGAGCATTCTGCATTTCTATGAATACGGTTAAGCCAGACTCCTACTAATCCAGTATCTCTTGCCGCGATCGCATCTAGTTCAAGATTGTCTCCTACATAAAAACTTTCTTTTTCCTGTACTCCTAGTTTGGCGCAAGCATACTGAAAAATCTGAGGTTGTGGCTTCGCAAATCCGGCTGTTTCCGAAGTTACAACTACATCAAAAACAGACAAAATACCGCACTGTCTGAGTTTTTCAACCTGCTGAGTCTCCTGACCATTTGTAACCACGCCAAGCTTGTACCCTTGTAACTGTACAAAGCATTTGCTGACATCATCGAACAATCGGCACATACTTACATAGTCTTGCCAGTAATCTGATAAGAAAGCATCGGCATCTGCATTTGAGAATTCACAACCGTATGGTAAGAATGCTTCTCGCAGTTTTCCTCTACCTGATTCCTGAAATGTTACCTGTTTTCTGAAGAACTTTTGGTACCAATCTCGATTCAAAGATATCCATTGTTCTACAAACATCTTATGGTCATATTCTTCTTCGAGCATGAACTTATCAAATAATCTACTTGCTGCTGCTCTAATTGCAGCATCATGATCGATAAGTGTATCATCAAGGTCAAAAAGTACAGCTTTAATCATAAAGGCATAGTATAGCAATTTAAAATTGCTTGCAAAAATTAATAAGCAATACCTATCCTAAAACTTTTTCACTATAATATGCTAACTATTATCGGTTGCGGCAATCTCAATCGCAGTGACGACGCAGTAGGCGTAATCATTGCCCAACGCTTACAAAAATATCTAGTTGAAAACCCTTATCCCAATGTACGAATATATGACTGTGGCACCGCAGGGATGGAAGTAATGTTTCAAGCTAGAGGTAGTAAACAATTAGTAATTATTGATGCAAGTTTAACTGGTTCTGAACCGGGTGCTGTGTTTAAAGTTCCAGGAAAAGAACTGGAAGCAATGCCCGAACCTAGTTATAACTTGCACGATTTTCGTTGGGATAATGCTTTAGCCGCCGGACGGAAAATCTTTCAAAATGATTTTCCCGAAGAGGTGACAGTTTATTTAATTGAAGCGGCAAATCTTGGTTTGGGACTAGAGTTAAGTCCTGCTATCAAACATTCTGCTGATTTGGTTTTTGAAGAGGTAGCTGCACTTATCAGCCAAAATAATGAGCAGAAATTTTAAACTCCTAACTCCTAACTCTTAACTATTTTTTAAGCCCAATCCCGATAAACAGAAAGTTCATCTACCCTCATTTCAAAAGGTACGCCTTGGCTTTCTGGCGGACAAACACGAATTTTTGCACTGCTCACGATTCCATATAGCAATGTCCCCATTGGCACAATTTTTTGTAAAACCCGCCAATTAGTAACTCGATCGGGACATTCAATTACCAATGTTAAAGCATTGGCATGGGTTGTGACATACCACCGACAATTAGATAGAAGATTTTGAATCGTGCGATCGCACGCGTCATAAAAGTATCTGCTAATAGAATCCTCTAATTGTTGCCGCAGTATAATATCCGCAGATGTCGGTTGTATAGGATGTGAATCATCACCATTTAAGTAATACATTTTTCTAGCCATCTCTCTTTCTGTTCCTGCTTATATTCCAATCACCATTCCATAAAGTACATCTTCATTTGTTTCTAATAATTCTTGGGTTTCGTCATCATAATAAGCACCAATCCCACTACACTGAATCCCCAAATAATTACTAGTTAAATAAAGTCTCTGTCCCAGAAAACCAGCTATTTGCATAGCAGTTTGATAGTTTAAATAATCTGACACAAAAAATAAAGTTACAGCGCCATCTCTAGCAATAGCTTGATTAATACATAAGTAACCTGTCTTTTCACTAAAGTTACCCGCTTTAATCAAATACGTACCTTTATATAACCCAGGTGTCATTCCCTCTACTCGATGCACCACTGAGTAAATTTCTATCTCCTCATAGTTTTCTGTCGGTATTGACTGCTGAAGTTGTTGCACTACATATAAATAATCTTCTTGAGAAATAGCCTCTTTCCGGAAACGTCTAATAGAACGTCTATTCCAAACAGTTTGGTAAAATTTATCCCGATCGAAATCAAATTGAGGATACTCTAATTTCTGCTGGCGACTCTTTTGTAGAGCAGTTGCTTGATAAGCATCTTCAATCAATTGATTGGATTCAAAATAATCAGTACCGCAGACAAAAGGAACTTTCAGCCTTAAGCGTCTGATTTTCTTGTCTTGTACTTCTCCTGACACCGCACAAGCAGTGATAAACTCCTTATTCTCAAATCCTAAATCCGAATTGAGAGTAAGTTTATCAAAGTCAAAAACTAGTTGTATATCTCGGTTGTGGAGAAAAGCTGAAGCGGCAACTGCACCTAAATGGTGTCCGCTATCTAAGAAGCAATATCTTATGCTCCTGTTTTGATATTTCCAGCTAGACCTATAATAAACACAACTAATTAAAAAGATGAATCCGTTGATACATTTACCAGGTATAATATAATTCTCTAACCCATCATCAATTAATTCATAGATGAGAGTTAGACAATTATTCTCAACTTCTAGATGGTATATACCATTTACTATTCCCTCAATGCCGCGAACCTGTACATAAACTTCTGTAGGATACAGAGCGCCTGCTGATGGATTTACTCGCAGTTTTAATGGGCCATCTTTATATACTTTTTCTAGTGTTATCGCACTGGTTAATGAGATAAAAGAGTGAACAGGATTATTGAGATTTAATTTCACTCTCCGATAAAACTTGGGATAAACTTTAAATGAAGATGGCTGTGTTGAAGCATCTACATAATTTGGATCGAGTTGTACCGATAAGTAAGAATGCTTGGTAGCGTCATGATAAGCTTTGCCCGATATCTGACTTGATGGCATTTTTAATTATCCTCAAAACTTCTACGTTGCTAGCAAAATCTATTGCTTTATAATCATCTAAGTTTTTTAAATATAAATTAGGATGATGTTGTAAAAGTAACTTTACGACTTCTGTCTTTCCGGCTGATGCTGCGTACATTAAAACAGTTGCACCGTTATCATTTTGGTTATTAATATCAATGTTATGAGCTAACAGTAAATTAATTAAATTGTAGTGATTTCCAAAACAAGCAAACCACAAAGCATTGTTGCGATCGCTATTTCGAGCATTGATATTCGCACCGGCATCAATTAATTCTTTAACGACTGTATAAACTCCTTCTCTTGTCGCTTTCATCAAAGCTGTATCGCCATTTTCACCTGGCTGATTTAAATGATTAAGATTATAGCCTTTTTCTATTAACCATTGGGTTGTTGCTTCACTCAAATTTTGACTGTTGGTTCGATTCATAACTACTCCTAAGTTAACTTTTTTACTAATATAAATTTGCTTGGCAAATAGAATGGTGAGCATTGCTCACCATTTTTGCAAAAATGTTATTTAAATTCTTTTAACTTACATATATGCTATCAATTTTATAAGTTTAAATTATGAATCATTTATAAAGAACAGCAAATATTCTTTTTAAAAAAGCTGGAAAAATAATGGAAAAGCAGTAATTTTTACAGTTTTCTTTTAGAAGATAGATTAATAACAGATATAAGTGGATTTAAATCTCCGACTTCTTCAAAAAGTCGGGGATCTGTACTTGAATAGTAAGTGCGTATATTTTTAAATTTACTGGCAATGATAAGAATATAAAATCTTGTCTACATCTTCGATAGTAAGATTTTGTTTGTCAGCTAAAGTTTTTAGCATATTGGTAATATCTTGAAGCTGGGATAAATTAAAGGAAAGTCCTAATTCATTAGCTCGGTGATTAACCGCCTGTTTTCCAGCCAATTTATGATTGATTAAAATTGAGCGCGTTACACCAAAACTTCGGGGATTAATAGCTTCATAAGTCTCAGAGTTATTAAGCATAGCCTTAGTATGAATGCCAGCTTTATGACTAAAAGCACTCTCACCAAAAACACAGTGGTTAAAAGGAATAGAAATTCCTACTTTTCTTGCAACTAATTCATGCAAGTAACTAAGTTCTTCCAAGCGATATTTCGACTTAATCTGCTCAGGATTTGTAGCATATAACCTCGCAATAAATCCAGCTAGTGAGGTAATACCATTGCGCTCACCAATTCCCAAAACACAAGTGTCAATATGAGTTGCTCCCGCTTCTAATGCTGTATAACTGTTAGCATTTGCACATTCTGTATCATTATGACCGTGAAACTCAATATCTAAATTGGTGAACTGGCGTAAAGTCTTCACTAATTCAAATACTTGCATTGGCGTAATAATTCCTACTGTATCAGCAATTCCTATGCGTTTGACAATTCCTAATTTTTCAATCTCGGAATAAACTGTGATTAAATCTTCTATGGAAGTACGTGACGAATCCTCAGCTGAAAACCGTAACTCAATATCGGGAGCTTGTTGATGAATAAAAGTTAAAACTTCAGATGCTAAATCAATAATTTGATTAATATTTTTACCATGACTGAACTGACGCATCAAAGAAGAACTACCAATAGTTAAATTAATTCCGGCTACGCCTGTTGCTAAAGCAACTTTAGCATCTTCTAAGTGACAGCGAATGTGAGTTAATATTTTGGATGGCAAGCCTAACCGAGCCAATCGTTCACAGTCTTGTCTAGACTGAGGTGAAGCAATTGGTGACGTTAACTCTATATATTCCACTCCAAATGCAGCAAGGGCCTCAGCAATTTCGACTTTATCATCTGAAGAAAAATTGGCTTTGACGAATTGTTCGCCCTCACGGAGAGTACTTTCTACAATTGCAAATTCAGATAGCGACATTGAGCAATCCCTATACTAATTCTGACTAAGGATATTCACTTATTAGTTTTTATATTAGCAGATTTGCATAATCGAGAAATAATTGCTTTGGCTGATTCTTGGGGACTGGCTATAGTATCAATTATAAGAGAGCGATCGCTCGTATCCATCGCCTCTAAAATCTGTTTCGTCGAAACCGAATCATAGTTCTGACTTTCTTCGACAAATATTTTTAGTTTTTCCTGCAATTCTAGACCTGTGACAACTTGTTTATAGACAAGTTCTAAGATTTGTTGTTCTTCTTTAGGAGTAAAATAAGCAGAAGCTTCTGGTACGCCCAAACTAGCAAAATTGCTCAGTACTTCTGGAATAATTTGCATCCGATCGTCTAACTCTTGATTAGCAATTCGATCGAAAGAATCATGACGTTTTATAAGTCTTTCTAAACGTACAGTATTTGGTACAGTCAACATTACAAATTTAGCATTTTTTAAAGCCTTAGCTGCATAGCGAATCTCATTTTCACCACGTAAACTATCGAAAACTAACATAGAGTTGACTTGTTGTGGATTAATATGTAGCGAAGCTAAAATGTGACCCATTCCACCAGGAAAGTGTTCTCGATAAAGGCGAGTATAAGTTAGGCGTTTAATCCGGCAATGGGGTTGCATGAGTTTCTCTTGCATTTTTAACATTGGCGCAATTATTACGCGTTCGGTTAAAACACGACGATTAGGTAAAAGTGTAAAATCCAAGCCTTCTTCAGCCAAAGCTTTCGCGATCGTGCTTTTTCCAACGCCAGTCATACCTACTATGATTAGTAAAGGGAAACTTGTTATTGGCAACCAGTCTTTAGGAACAGGAAATCCTACACCTACACCTAGACTTAAATGTTCAAAAAATAGATTTTGCCTTGTTGTATTAACTCGATCCTGCACAATATGAACCTCTTTTTAAACTAGTTATTATAAAGATGCAATCATATTAGTACCTCAGTATTTCCACATAACAAAATAGCCATCTTAAATTGATGATAATATACATTAATAGTTAGTTTTTTTAAAGTTTTTGTCTTACTTTTTGGAGCAAATGACCGTCCCACCTATTTGCGTAATGCTCGTCAAACAAATAAGGTTATTTAAAAATTATTAAGATATTTTAATAAAAGCTATTTTTAAAATCAAAACTTGCTAACTTACTAAAGTATAAATAGTTCAAATTAGTGGATTAAAAACATGGAAATTAGCGCTCGTAATTCTCTGAAGGGTACTGTCAAAAAAGTTGTACATGGTTCAGTTAATACTGAGATAACTTTAGAACTAGCGCCAGGAGTAGAGCTAGTCTCAATTATCACAAAATCATCAGCAGAAAAGCTATCACTTGCAGAAGGTAAGCAAGCTTATGCTGTGATTAAATCATCAGATGTGATCGTTGCTGTTGATTAAAAAATAGAGTTGGCTTCCTTTGCGAGCCACTCTATTTTTTCATATAAAATTGCATTTCTTTATACAATTAGAAAACATAAATTGCTCGGATATTTTCTAAATCTAGGACAAAATCTATGTTATCAAGATTGAGGAAGGATCAAATCAAAAAAATCTTGTTGCAATCTGATATGAGTTTTTATTACTATTCCTATTAATACAATTTTTTTCAAGATTGTTTTATTTTGAGTTTTATAAAAAGTTGCGATTCCTCGCTTTTCCATTCTCAATAATTATAATAAACGGCCAAAAACACAAAAGCAGATAAATATTTTAATTATAAATTAGGAATTGTGAAAGGAGGAAGGAAGTATATTTTCATCCTTCATCCTTCATTTTTTATTTGGTTGCGAAAGGCAGCAACCAAAGTAATAATTTAGACCAGATATGCTTCTTGATGTGTTTTAATTGTGCAATTAGAACGAGGATAAGTTACACAAAGTAGAGCGTATCCTTTAGAAACCTGATCGTCATCTAAAAAGTTTTGATCGTCTTGATTAACTTCACCTTCGACAACTTTACCAACACAGCTAGAGCAAGAGCCTGCATGACATGAAAAGGGCAACTCAATACCATTTTCTTCTGCTGCTTCTAAGATGGTAGTCTCTTCGTCAACTTCAATTGTGGTGTCGAGGTCTTCTTTTTTGTTGATTAATCTAACTTGGTAGGTAGCCATTTTCAGATTCTCCTCAAACGTTATACAGTTGGTCTAATTTCCGAATTTTTTGAGCAACCTATCCTACTTTTTGCTTCCCTTCTTCTGACAGAGATGCTAAGTTTAGTTAGCTTTTTTATAGAGATAAGGGATGCAATGCGAACTAGAAGCTATCTCAAGGGCATTGAAACTCTGCGGAGTGCGTTGATGAGAAGTCTCTACAATTGACTTAGCACTAATAGAATGATGTTAGCTGCAAGGTACACCAGTAGGCGTACAGTCGCCTGCTTTAAAAGACTTTCCACAACCGCAGGTATCAGTTGCATTAGGGTTGATGAATTTAAAACCGCTTTCCATCACTCCCTCAACAAAGTCAACGATAACTCCGTCTAATAAGGGCGCACTTTTAGCATCAACGTAAACCAGTACTTTGCCTTGCTGACTTACTAAATCATCTGGTTGGGGCTTGCTGGTGATATCGATCGCATATTCATAGCCACTGCAACCACCATCTTTTACAGAGATGCGGACACCTTTAGTTGCGCCATCAGCATCGGGTGCGGAACCTTTAAGGAATGCCCGCAGATGAAATTCTGCTTTTTCTGATAAAATAACGGCCATCAGTTCTCCTGATTTGTAGCGATTAGTTGTTCTAATTGCAGATGTGGGTTGTCATTTGTTATTTGTCCTTTGTCATTTGTCAGTTGTCCTTTGTCATTCACTAATGACCAATGACCAATGACCAATGACTAATGACTAATGACTATTGACTGTCGGTTCCATCGAATTGGATTGCGCGTGTCTCCAAGGCGCACTATTACCGCATACTGGACAAGAGCGATCGCGGTAAGAACGGCGTTTCGCAAATTCCATCCGATTTAAGTCGATTGTCAGCAATTGCGACAATAGAGGCTGACTAAACCCGGTGATCAGCTTGATAGCTTCCAAAGCTGTTAGACAAGCTAGTGTTCCAGAAACAGCGCCTAGAACTGAAAAGCCGCGCTGATCCCAATCAGGCTTTTCTGGAAACAGACAAGATAAACAAGGAGTCACACCAGGAATAATCGTTGTCAGGTAAGCCTCCATCCCATTCATTGCGGCTTCTACCATTGGCTTACGCGATCGCACACAGGCTTCATTTAACAAATTGCGCTCTGTAAAATTGTGAGCGCAGTCAAGAGCCATATCCGCAGATTGCACTAACGAATCTACATTTTCCGGGGTGATGTAATCATGAACAGCTTCCACTTGGACATCAGGATTAATCGCATCCAGAGTTTCTTTAGCTTTGAATACCCTTGGCTTACCTACCCAATCATCAGTCATAAGAACTTGACGATTCATATCATCTAGCCGCAAGTCACCACCCCGGACTAAGATTAGCCGCCCAACGCCCGCTACTGCTAAGTAAAGCGCCGCCGTACCGCCTAATCCTCCCACACCCGTAACCAAAACTGTCGCTGACTTCAGGCGTTTCTGTGCTGTTTCGCCAAAATTCGGAAGCATCATTTGGCGACGATAGCGTTCTAATTCGGTAGGCGTTAGGTTAACCAATTTATACCTCCTAATCAGAAGTGATTTCTGTCAGTGTGACTACATTTTTCGGCTTGTCGTTAAATACTTTGAACAGCTTTTGTTCGTGGGGTGTTGATTCGACAAATACCTGATAAGCTTTTTGCAAAGCCAAAGAATATTGATTTAATCTCTCTTCTTGATTCAAGTCAGGAGAATTATCATCAATTTCCTGGATGTATTGAGAAAACTTTTTCAGAATATGTAGACGATTTACATTCACAACTTCTAAATCGTAGGACATATTAAAGAATTGAAAAAATTCTTCTGCATCTACGAGTTTCTTGAATTCATCAATAGTTCCAGTCATTTCGCATTCTCCAATTGTTTTAGATGTTGCTTAAGTTCATCTAACTGGCGATAGATTTCATAAGTTGCAGCGGCAACATCCATAAGTTGGTTGTAATCTGTTGGCAGACCTTCAGCTAAATCATGCAGATCCATCTTCATTTGACCTGCTTTGCTGTTGAGCCGTCTGATTTGTCCCTGTAGTTCCTCAATACTCGTTTCTTCTGCTTGCACAATCAGCCACTCCTTTTCAGTGCTGAGTACTGAGTGCTGAGTTATGAGTTACAAGTAATGAGTTAGAAGTTAGAAGTTATGAGTTGAAAGTTATAAATTATATAATTTTTAATTTATAACTCTTCACTATTTACTCTTAACTCTTCACTCAGCACTCATGACTCAGCACTCAGCACTCTTAAAGTTTGCCAACTTCAGGAAAACGCTTCGCCAAATCAAGACCTTTTTTGACGTAGTTCTCTCCCTCTTCTGCTAATTTTTCTAGGGAGTCAAAGCCAAAACGATGAGCATCTCGCAAAGTTTTCACAGTTAGCAAAAGACGACCAGAAAAAACTAGCGCCCAGCCAAATCCTTCATGGCTCAAATCAACTACAACCTGGGATATCAAACCTGTTTCTTGTTCAATCCCAGCTGCTACAGCTCGAAAAAATGCCAAAATCCGGGCTTGAGTTACCGCATCAACTTCGCCCTCAACGGAGATTTCCCGTTTCTTTTGTTTGGTGACAATAAAGGGTTTGAGAATCAACTCATCCGACCAAGTACGATAAACTCCATAGCTGTCTTGACCACGGATTTGTTTGATTAATACCTTAAGAAAAGGTGAGTTCAAGACTTCAGTTGTAGCGGTTCCGTTAACACTATTATTTGCGGTCATACTGTTGCTTCGTCTTCGATTTCATCAGCAAAGTTTGCGGCTTTTGGCTGTAAAGCTTTACGCAACCAAGGTGGAGGATTACCTTTGAGGGTTTGCACTAGCTTGTTTAGCACTTCACTAATTTCTTCTTCTTCCGATCGCGCCTTCACTGGGGTGACACCTTTCTTGATTAACCGAGCGGCGGCACTACCACCAATTGCTGTTACGTAAATAATCGTACAGTCGCCTATTGCTTCAAGTTTTGGGGTGATTTTGTCTTCATTTCCGTCTTCTTTGAGTTCGCCTTCAAAGGTGAGGGTTTCTACGAAGTGATATCCCTCATCGGAAATTTCGTAAACATCAATCATTTTTGCCCATCCGAAGTGAGCGTTAATATGAACTCGGTCGCTCGTTGTGAAGGCTATTTTCATTGTAATTCTCCTCTCTAAAGTTTTGAATTTTGAAGCAATACGGTTCAGTTAGTAATATTTAGCTTCGGAAGATCCCCCCAACTCCCCTTAAAAAGGGGGGCTAATTTAAGACTTGCTCTATTCCCTCCTTTTTAAGGAGGGTTAGGGAGGATCAACTCTTAACTGAACTGTTTTGAATTTCAAGTGTGAATTCAAAACTCTGCGCTGACAGTTCCGAATTCTTGGAACTGCTTAACTCTCGCTTCTTCTGCCTCTAAAAACAGGTTGCCGATGCCAAACAAAAGTTCCATTGTGCCTCGATAGCCAACTTTGGTAAATTGACCATTACCTAAGCGGTCATAAATGGGCAATCCTAAACGATAAAGAGGAATCGAAAGGCGTTTTGCGATCGCACCCACATTCGAGTTACCAATTAGCAAATCAGAACCGCCTGCTAGACTCTCAAAGTCTTCTAAATCGCCGATGGTGATGCTTTTAACCGGGAGTTTTTCTAACAAAGGCGATCGCGTGGTTGTCACCACTGCATGAATTTGCGCTCCCATCGATTGCAAGAAATGCACTGTTGACCACAACAAATCTGGTTCCAGTGCTAAGGAAACTCGTTTTGCACCGAAGTAAAAGTGAGTATCCAGCATCGCATCTTGCAACTGACGACGTTGGCGGCGGTATTTTTCGGGTACGCTATTACCGCTCAGAATCGCCAATGCTTGGATAAATTCATCTACTGGTTCTAATCCAGTCAGTTCGCCAAACACCTCGTAAGGTGTACCAAAGCGTTCTTCGAGAATCTTGGCAGCCCCCCGCATACTTTCACCCAATGCCAGGGTAAAGGCAGAACTACCGACTTCTCGTAGTTGTTTTAAGGTAGTTCCACTGACTGTAACCGCACTATAATTATCCTCTAAATGTCCATCCAGGGAAGCGCCAAGGTCAGGTACAAAGATTGGCACTAATCCAAAAGACGTGATTATCTCTTTGATTTCCTGTACATCCCCAGGTGTGAAGGCAGAACCCGCCAAAATTGTGACTTGTTCAGTTCTGAGTCCACCCGCGCGAGGAATTTCTTTAACTATGCTTTCGACAGCAACCGCAAAGCCATCTTGCAACGCACCTTTAAAATCTGGGGTAGGTGCAAAAACAATCGCTAAATCATTCAATTCAGGATGGCGATCGCGGATTTCCTTCAGAAAACCTTCAATATCATCGCCTCTAGTTTCCGTTAACCCAGTACTACATAAACCAATAATTTCTGGGTTAGCCTTTTCTACCAGAGTCAGAATTGCTTGCTCCACATTTTCTTCACCACCCAAAATGGTCGTGACTTCCGTCATTGCTGTCGTAGCTAAGGGAATCGCTTCCCGGAAATGTCGCACTAGGACAACTTTGGCGAAAGCAGTACAACCTTGAGAACCGTGGAATAAGGGCATCGTCCCTTTCAATCCCAAAAAGGCTAAGGTTGCGCCCAAAGCTTGACTTTGCTTGAGGGGATTAACTGTCAGTGCTTTGTTAGAAGCGGTAACGATCGCCATTAAACTTCCTCCTCTTCTTCCCAAGGAGCGGGTTTGCGTATTTGTTCCCAAATCGGGCTATACAGAGCTTCGTACAGTTCCCGCGCCATCTCAATCATTCCCACATAACCTGCATAAGGATGGTGGCGTTCTTGGTTGATATCAAGGAAAGGAATTCGAGCTTTCAAAGCGGTGTATTGGTTACGTCCACCAGCAATCAGCATATCTGCTTTGGTGTTTTTAACCAGTTGTAGCAATTCTTGAGCGTTGCCTTTCTCTAGCATGATGCCATCGTTGCCAATCAACTTCTTGATTTTGGCTTTATCTTCTTCAGTACTTTTCCGAGTACTGGTAGCAACAACTTCAATGCCTAAGTCTCTAGCCGCCGAAATAATCGACCAACTCTTAACACCACCAGTATACAAAACAACCCGCTTACCTTTGAGTCGAGCGCGATAAGGAGCCAGTGCCAAATCTAAAGCAGCCGTTTCTTCTGCAATTAGCTTTTCTGTGCGCTCTTGTAAATCGCGATCGCCTAATTTAGCGGCGATGTTTCGCAGACAGCGATTCATATCATCGATGCCGTAGAAAGACTCTTCAATGTAAGGGATGTTGTAACGCTCCTCCATCTTTCTCGCCATATTGAGCAGCGCTCGCGAGCAGATCATGACGTTGAGCTTGGCGCGGTGGGCGTAGCGAATTTCATTGTAGCGAGCATCGCCCGTAATTTTAGACAAAATACGGATGCCTAATTTTTCTAGCAGTGGTGTTACTCCCCACATTTCCCCGGCGATATTGTATTCACCGATTAAGTTAATATCATAGGGCGTTGTATGTTCCGGTTCTGCTGTGCCGACAACATATTCTAATAAAGATTCACCGCCAAAACGGTTGCCCAGATTTTTACTGCCAATGAATCCTGGAGCAATGACGGGAACAACAGGAATACCAATTTTCTCAGCCGCCGCTTTGCAGACAGCATCCATATCATCGCCAATTAAGGCTGTAACGCAAGTGGCATAGACGAATACTGCTGCTGGTTGGTAGCGCTCGTGAAGTTCCAAAATTGCTTTGTAGAGTTTCTTTTCGCCACCGAAGATGACATCGTTTTCACCCAAGTCAGTGGTAAAGCCCATTTTGTAGAGTTGAGGGCCAGACGACAGACTACCACGACTGCCCCAGGAATTACCAGCACAGGCGATCGGCCCGTGGACTAAATGAGCAGCATCTGCGATCGGCACTAGAGCAATCATTGCACCATCAAAGGCACAGCCCCCTTGAGCCGCGCCAGGTTGTGCCTGTTGAGCGCATGACTTGTTTTTCTTTTCGGATTGTTTGTGCTGATTATGCTCGCATCCTGTCTCAGTCAGCAGCTCGTTGATTTTGCCTTGGGTGCTTTTCATCTCTCTTCTCTTAATTGTTAATTGTCCTTTGTCATTTGAATCGACTATTGTACAGACGCGTAGACGCTCGAAGAGCGGCTTCTCGCAGAGTATAATCGCGTCTCTACCAATGACTAATGACTAACAAATGTATTTTGTGACATCCTCTCCACAGACATCAGTCAGGTAAGATAGAGCGCGGAAACGCAATCCTACAAATTCGTCATATAAAGGATTGAGTTTACATAGTGGTGGGATATCAATACACTTTCCAAATAATTTAATTTGTCGCTCAAAGGGACAACAACAAGGAATTGTTTGACAAATTAGATGAGCGAAGCGATTATTTTTAACCTGAATTCCATCCACTACACCACGCAACGGATTCAGAAGATTGTTGAACCATCCTCGTTTTTTCTGATTAGGTGGATGGTAATTAGGATGAGGATGAGTGTGAGTATGTTCGTGAGTGCGATTGATGGTTTCCATTTATAAATCCCTTGGGTAAATGCTATCAAGAAAAAGGAAAGTTGGGGATGGGGGATTGGGCATCGGGCATTGGGTTTGGATATTTCCCTATTCCCGTTCGGCTACGCTACTTCGACTGCGCTCAGTACAAGTCACGGCAAGCCTATTCCCTATTCCCTATTCCCCTTCTTTACCCTTTAATTAACACGTTGTGTTTCTACGCAATTTCTAACGAATCAAGTCGTAGGAAATATCTGTCTTAGAAGGAATGTTGGTGTTGCGATCGATTTCTTCAAACAGGGTATTTACAGTCCAGTTGAGGAGGTTGATCACACCTTGATAACCAATGGTGGCGTAGCGGTGTAAGTGGTGGCGATCCATGATGGGGTAGCCGATTCTCACGAGGGGAATCTTGGTGTCGCGCCACAGGTACTTACCGTAGGTGTTACCAACTAAGAAGTCTACTGGTTCGGTGAACAACAATGAACGCATGTGCCACAAATCCTTACCAGGCCAAACAGTTGCATGTTGACCGAAGGGGCTAGAAGCAAGCAATTCTTTGATTTCTGCTTCAAATACTTCGTTGCTGTTGTGAACCAAGATATGCACAGGTTCAGCACCCATTTCTAGCATAAAGCCAACTACGCTGTATACTAAATCTGGTTCACCGTAGATAGCGAAGCGCTTACCGTGAATCCATGCGTGAGAGTCAGTCATGGCATCAACTGCCTGACCGCGTTCAATTTCCAATTGTTCGGGAATGGGGATACCGCTCAATTCGCTGAGTTTCATCAAGAACTCATCAGTACCCTTAATGCCCCAAGGACGGGAAACTGAAGTTGGTTGGTTCCACTCTTTTTCAATGTACTCGCGGGTTTTGGGGGTAGAGTGTGCTTGCAGAGCGATCGTTGCTTTTGCATTGATTGAATCTGCTGCATCTTCTAACTTTGTACCACCTGGGTACATATCGAACTCACCTGTGTTAGGTGAATCCAAGTAGTCGCTGTTATCAGCTAGAATTGTGTAGTCAAAGCCGAACAGCGAAGCAATCCGCTTGATTTCGCGGTTGTTACCTACATAGGTGTCAAAACCTGGGATGAAGTTGATTTTACCATTGCTGGTTTCTTTCTTATGACCTGCGGTCAAGTTAGAAAGAATTCCCTTCATCATGTTGTCGTAACCAGTGATGTGGGAACCGACAAAGCTTGGGGTGTGAGCGTAAGGTACTGGGAAATCTTGAGGAACTGAACCAGCTTGTTTAGCGTTGTTGATGAAGGCTTGTAAGTCATCACCAATTACTTCTGCCATACAGGTGGTGCAGACAGCGATCATCTTGGGCTTGTAGAGTTGGTAAGAGTTCGCCAAGCCGTCAATCATGTTTTGCAGACCACCAAACACGGCTGCATCTTCAGTCATTGAAGAAGATACACCAGAGAATGGTTCTTTGTAGTGACGGGTTAAGTGGGTGCGGAAGTAAGCAACGCAACCTTGAGAACCTTGAACGAAAGGTAGAGTACCTTCAAAACCAACAGCAGCAAAGATTGCTCCTAGTGGTTGACAACCTTTAGCAGGGTTAACGGTTAAAGCTTCACGAGCGAAATTCTTTTCACGATAATCCCAACTCTTTGTCCACTCTGCAACCCGTTGTACTTCTTCGGTTTCGTGACCGTTTTCAAACTGCTTTTTGTTTTCAAATAGCTGTTGGTACTCAGGCTGGTGGAATAACTCGACGTGATCTTGAATTTTTTCGGGATTCTGAGGCATTTTTGGATCTCCAAGGTTACTGAATTCTTTACTAATCGAGATGGGAGTGGGAGAGACGCGATTAATTGCGTCTGTACAAGGGAGGTGGAAATATGATTCAAAATTCAAAATGCAAAAATCAAAACAAAATTTTAATTTTTTAATTTTGAATTTTGGATTCCCAACTCCCCCCTGGGGTTTTAACCCCAGGTTATCCTTACTTATCGCTCTCTCCCATTTCCCTAAACGGCAGCTGTAGCCTTAGCTTCAGCCTTCTTAGCCTGAGCTTTTTCATTCCAAGGAGCGCCAATTAATGACCAAGTTGGGCTGTTGAGTGCCAAGTCCATATCACGAGCAAAGATGGCGAAGCCGTCATAACCGTGATAAGGGCCGGAGTAATCCTTTTTGTGGTTTAATTCTTTTCAACTGTCTAATGTTTGCAGTAAACAGTGTCAGCGATAAACATTGTTCTCTGAGAACACATTTATTTTTAGCCTAAATATAGGCTAAAAACACAGCATAATTAGGTTCAGGACTCACGCATCATCTAAATGTTGTCCTGAGCCAAGGCGATTAAACAATCGCCCGTTTTTTTGCTCATCTCTGCAAGCACAGCAGCAAAAAGAACACATGAGAACAAAAGTACTACTGGAATTAGAGAAAGTTAATCTGCGTTTGAAGTCTGCAAAAGCAAAGGTGACAATTAGAGAATCGAATGGAAGTCTGCAATTACGAGCGACGTTGCCAATTAAGCCAGGAGACAAAGATAGCAACGGTACTGGGAGAAAGCAATACAATCTCAGTTTGAATATTCCCGCTAACTTGGATGGACTCAAGACGGCTGAGGAAGAAGCTTATGAGTTAGGAAAGTTAATCGCTCGTAAAACTTTTGAATGGAATGACAAATATTTAGGAAATGAGGCAATTAAAAAAGGATTTAAAACTATAGGAGAATTACTCGAACGATTTGAAACTGAGTATTTTAAAAACCATAAACGAACTACAAAAAGCGAACATACTTTCTTTTATTATTTTTCCCGAACTAAACGATTTACGAATTCTAAAGATTTAGCGATCGCTGAAAATTTGATAAGTTCCATTGAACAAATTGATAAAGAATGGGCTAAGTATAATGCAGCTAGAGCGATCGCAGCATTTTGCGTGACATTCAATATCGAAATTGATTTATCTAAATATTCCAAAATGCCTGAGAATAATTCCCGCAATATTCCTACAGATGCGGAAATAGCTGATGGAATTCTCAAGTTTGAAGATTATTTGGATAACAGAGGCAATCAAGTTAATCAAAATCTTCAAGATAGTTGGCACCTTTGGCGGTGGACTTATGGAATGTTAGCAGTTTTTGGTTTACGTCCACGGGAACTTTTTATTAATCCTGATATTGATTGGTGGTTGAGTCAAGAAAATACAGATTTGACATGGAAGGTTGATAAAGATTGTAAGACTGGTGAGAGAGAAGCATTACCTTTACATAGACAATGGATTGAGGATTTTGATTTGAGAAATCCGAAGTATTTGGAGATGTTAAAGGGTGCGATCGCTAAAAAAGATAACACTAATCATGCTGAGATAACCGCGTTAACACAGCGAGTTAGTTGGTGGTTTCGCAAGATAGGATTGGATTTTAAACCCTATGATTTACGTCATGCTTGGGCAATTCGGGCGCATATTTTGGGAATACCAATTAAAGCGGCGGCAGATAATTTGGGGCATAGCGTACAAGTTCACACGCAAACTTATCAGCGTTGGTTCTCGTTAGATATGCGGAAGTTGGCAATTAATCAGGCTTTGAGTAAGAGGAATGAAGTTGAATTGATTAGGGAGGAGAATGCTAAGTTGAGGATGGAGAATGATAAGTTGAAGTTGGAGGTTGAGAAATTGAGGATGGAGTTAGTTTATAAGCGGAGTTATACTCAGAATTAATACCAATTTTAGATAATTTGGTATAATCTATGGATGAAATTATTGAGATATAAAAAAATAGAAAATTATGGCGCTAGTAACTCTCCAACAAATCATTAAGCAGCTTGAAACACTTGAAATAGAAGAACTTCAACAGCTTAATCAGATGATTCAAAAGTATTTAGCTGATAAAGAAGAAACAGTCAAGCAAGCAGCATTTCATCAAGCTCTAATCTCTTCTGGCTTAGTAAAGCAGATTAAACATCCTGCTTATGAACCAATAACTGAGCGACGGCTAATTCATGTCGAGGGAAAGCCTATTTCTGAAACTATCATTGAGGAACGCCGTTAGATGGCAATTTACTTCATAGACAGTAGTGCATTGGTCAAGCGTTATATTAGTGAAACTGGGTCAGATTGGGTTTTGGAGCTATTTGATCCAACTCTCAATAATGAGGTATTTATTGCTGCAATAACCAGTGTAGAAATTATAGCGGCAATTACCAGGCGATCGCGTGGTGGAAGTATCAGCATTACAGATGCGACAATAACACGCAATCAGTTCAAACGTGATTTACAGAAAGACTATCAAATTGTTGAAATCACAGAAAATATTATTAATTCTGGAATAGTATTGTCTGAAACTTATGGTTTAAGAGGTTATGATGCTATCCAACTAGCAGTAGGTCGTGCAGTCAACACCATTGGTATTGCTAATGGATTACCTTCTATTACTTTTGTCTCCGCAGATAATGAATTAAATGCAGCAGTTGGAAGTGAGGGATTAATGATTGAAAACCCTAATAGTCACTCATAATGCAGACTCACTTATTATATTTACTACTGAGATTGATGTAGTACGTTGCACTATGCGGTGATAGTACTGCTTACTGGGTAAAGACAAGCATTAATATCACATCAATGAATAGATTGAAGATTTTGATTTAAGAAATCCTAAATATTTAGAGATGTTAACAACAGCGTAGGTATAGCCCATCTAGACATCAATAAAAAAGATAACACTAATCATGCTGAGATAACCGCGTTAACACAGCGAGTTAGTTGGTGGTTTCGCAAAATAGGATTGAATTTTAAACCGTATGATTTACGTCATGCTTGGGCAATTCGGGCGCATATTTTGGGAATACCAATTAAAGCGGCGGCAGATAATTTGGGGCATAGTGTGCAAGTTCATACGCAAACTTATCAGCGTTGCTTCTCGCTTGATATGCGGAAGTTGGCGATTAATCAGGCTTTGAGTAAGAGGAATGAAGTTGAGCTAATTAGGGAAGAGAATGCTAAGTTGAGGATGGAGAATGAAATATTGAAGCTGGAGATTGAGAAGTTAAGAATGGAGTTAGCTTGTAAGTATAGTTAAATTTCTTAACAAATTTATATGGTGCGTTATGCTATGCAAGACGCACCTTAACTACTGAAGTTTGTCACACCAGTAGAACGCCTTATTACAAATAGGCATTGCAAAATTTTTAATCGGGGGTTGGATGAATAGACTTCAAATCTTTGGCAAGTCTCTCTAGCTTATCAGTAGCATCTTTAGCAATTTGGGCACAAAAGGTAGTAGAAATTAATCCTGATGCACCAGTGACAGCTCCTTCTGAAGTTCTGCCACTAAACAGCAATGCTGCTCCTACAACACTGATGCTAATTGAAAAGGCAACTGCTGCTGCCAAAAGGTCAAAAGTTAACCTAGCCTGCCGCAGTTGTTCTTGAAGATACGCTATCTGAATTTCACGGAGAGGATCGGGTTGATCATTACCAAAGAATTTTAACTTTACCATTTTATTAGGTTTCGATTGTGATAGGGCTATGTTAGCTTATGTTAGCTTATTCTTCAATTTTCTAACTTTTTTCTAACAATGTGATGTAAAATTACGATGTAGTAGTTCTGCTAGGTTCATGAGTGCTAGACATACAGTTGCGGATGCTAGTGTCTATAATCAGCCGGGGTACTACCGTACTTTGTGGTTAAAACTATGCTTACTAAGCAATTTCTATTGGCAATAGCGCGTGAATATAATCTTTCTCCTGCTGAAACAGAAGCATTTGTACTCGTTTTCGGTAATGAAAAGGGTATGGAGGCTGTGGCTGATGAGCTAGAAATTTCACCTACAGCTTTGAGAGTTAGACTTAGTGCGGTTTACAAGAAGTTTAATATTAATGAGAGTGGTTCCAGAAAACTAACTAAGTTACAGCAGTTTCTAGAAGGAAAGTACATCGAATTTGATAAAAGAGGTATTGATAGTGTTAAGCCAGAATATTTTTGGCTACGTGAACCTTTATCTGAGAATAAAACAGACCAACTAATTCTTCAGCAAGAAAGCCTTGACTGGGCACTTGAACATGCTGTAAGAATTGGTGATACTGATTTACTACCAATTCCATTTGAATATCAAGCAATTAAATATAATTGGCCTGCAATACGTCAGTATTTGTTAGACCAAAATCTGTTTGAATGGGAAGTTCGTCCCTACATAACGCTGCTGGCACCTAAAAAAGGTTATAGGTATGCTTTTCGTGATATTAGCCAAATAGATCCCTTAGATTTTATTATTTTTGCTGCAATAATTAAAGAAATTGGTAGAGATATAGAATCAATACGAATACCTATTGAAAAGAAAATCGTATTTTCAAATAGGTTTTTACCTGAAAAAACCGGGCAGATATTTGATATACACATTGGATATCTACAGTTTGAAGAAGAAATTCAAAAGATTATAGAACAGCAACCTGATTTTACCCATATTTTATTAGTAGACATCACTAGTTTCTATCAGCGTATTCATTTGCCTTCATTACAAAAATTACTAAGTTATATTTCTTCTAAATTTTCCATGCACATAAAAGTGCTAATGAATATGCTTAAAGGTTGGAGCATCACTGAAGATTATGGAATTCCTGTTGGTACTGCTCCAGCAAGACTTTTAGCAGAAGCAGCCATATCTAAAGTAGATGAAGCGTTACTTGCCAATGGTGTTAAGTTCGTAAGATATGTTGATGATTTTCGCATATTTGCCTCAAGTCGTACTGAAGCTTATCGTTATTTAGCTTTTATGACAGAAATACTCAAAGCTAATCATTTTGAAGTACAATCCGAGAAAACTGATATATTGTCTATCAACAGTTATCAAGAAGTATTCTCAAGGAAAAAAGAATCTCAGGAAAAAAATGCTAAAATATTAGACAATATATATAAAGATGTAGAAATAAAATCAAATACAAAAAATGAAGAAAAAAATACTTTTTTATTAAATGAAATAATTCAATTTTTAAGAAAAGAACTTAATAGCGATCGTGAAAAATCAGACTTAGGTATTGTTAAAACAGGACTAATATCATTCACAAAATTTAAAGATGATTCAATTGTTAATGAAATACTAGATAATGAGAAACTAGTTCTGATTCTCCCTGCTTTTCGTAATATAATCAAATATTTGCAAAACCTTGAATTAGTGTTGAGCTTCGCAAGAAGAGAAGAGATTGGCTCCCTTCTACTTGAATTAGTTGAAGACTCAATCATTAGTGAACTAGAGTATTATCGAATATGGGCAATTGACTTATTTGTAACCTCCAATAGGTGGGGCAATCACAAAAAGCTAATTAGTCTTCTTGGTGCTGATCTTGAAATTAGTCGGCGACAATTAATTCTAGCTTTAGGTATAGCTAAACAGCGAGATTGGTTACTTCATATTAAGCTGAGAAAGTTGTCTAATGAATCTCCTTGGACGCGACGTGCTTTGCTTGCAGCAGCTAGATGTTTGCCAGATGATATTCGAGAACATTGGTTTAAATCTGTTGAGTTACAACTAGGCGATGTTCTTGATAAAGCTGTGACAAAGTGGGCAATGGAGAATCCATTACCTAATAAAATAACGTCTGATGACTCCAATCCTTATTAGGCGTTTTAACAAATAGCAATGCACAGTTAGCATATTAAGCTAATGGGTAAGTCTGCGGTTAGATAAAATGATAAATGCTTGAAAGAACAAGTTGAGCGATCGCCTCAATAGATGCTGGAGTAAAAAAGAAAGGATATTCATAGGCGCGCGCTCGGCAATAATTAAACATGATTTAGCGCGATCGCGTAGTGGAAAAAATAAATTTAGTATAATCGCATCTCTGATGTAAGGTGTGTGTCACAAAGGACAACGCACCTTCATTGTATCAGCAGGCGATCGCATTTCTCGCGTAGGGTGCGTTATTGCATTGATTGACATCCAAAACTTGAGGTGATTGTGCAATGGCAAAGCTAGACCAGTATCGTGAATATATTCAAAATTTACTAACGAAGTATGACAGTTACCAACCTTCAGAAGAAGATGTTGAAATCCAATTGATATTCGATACGGCGCGAGATCATTACCAGATTCTAGAGATTGGTTGGGATGGATATGACCGAATTTATAATTGTGTGATACATCTTGATATCAAAAATGAAAAAATATGGATTCAACGTAATATGACGGATATCCAAATTGCTGAAGATTTGACTGAGATGGGAGTATCTAAAGGAGATATTGTTTTGGGATTACAGCCATCTTACCTGCGTATATTGACGCAGTATGGCGTAGCGTGAATTTATCTAAAAAGTAATTACAGAATAAATCTCTGTTTAGTACGCATCCCTTACTTAGCGTGCGTTGTTGCAAAAAACCAGAGTCACTTTACTCAAAAACAACGCCGCGATAAATTTTTGCCATCGATAATGCGATCGCAACTGAATCTAAAAAAATAGATACCTCTAAACTGCTAAAATCACTGAGCAACTAACCTTCGGCTTGTTTACTGTAGCGTTTCACAAAAGGTTCATCTTGCTCGACTAATAAATATTCGCTAAAACTCGGAATTGATCGATACATCCGAAATTTACTTTGGCGATCGTAATCTGCGGTGGAACGCCGATCAACTTGTGAGCGAGGGAGTGCCTAAGCAAGATATTGCGATCGCATATCATGCACCTCATGTACGGCAGTATACATTTGCTGTAGGCTAAACCTATTGAAAAAGTCTGTTTGCGATCGCTACTCGCAAACAGACTTGACTTTTTCACCTTTCTAATTAAGCCTGTTCCCAAAGCTGACGTACATCATCAGGGAGCGCGCCAGCAACTTCCTGAATCCGCTCTGGGGAAAGTTCGTCTTTGGTAGCAGAAAACACCGCTTTAACTGCCTGTTCTGCGTTGACCGATCCTGGAACCCCTCCTTCATTAGCAACCCGCGTTAGAAATAGTTTGGAATCAATTCCAATAGGAGCCGGGCCTTTTAAAGGTTGACGGATTTTACTTATAAATCTCACAATTGGATTGGTGTCTTTCCAGAGTTCAGCCACTTCTAACTGGAGTGCTTTTTCATCTGTGGACACAGCCTCTGTATGCAGTTCTGACTCGACGCGATCGATTGTGTCTGTAGTCATTAAGTCACGCATAACGCGATACACAACTTCGGTAAAGTCTCTTGCATCATACAAATCTGCAAATCCGCTTTGAACCATAACTTTTTCAAGAAATGAGTGATGTTCGTCGGCGATCGCAGTTCGATTATCTTCAATCTCCGTTGGGTCAATTTCTGGAATATCTGTTCTAAAACTTTGATCTGGCATTGTTTTTTCTTCTGGTTATTAATTTTGAGTCTTTATGCTTACCTTATGTAAGGTCGCACAAATCAAAAACCCTTAGTATCATCCAGAAGTTTGAGATGCCATCTATTCAAAAGTTAGAAATCCATCTGATTTGCATGGATACAGGTAGCAGGACTACGCCCCAACAAAGGTTTTGGAGGGCACATATTTAATTTCTGAAAACATCATATCTATTAGATATCTTGGCATTTGTAACTTTTGCCTTGACGTTGGGGTGCATGTGAAAGGTTACTGGGTTTGAGAAAATTCCATCCTTTACCCTTTCCCCTTTACCCTTTACCCCACAAATGCCAAGAAATCTATTGAGTAGAGCAATACTCCTAGTGTTTTTGCTTGTTGTAGACATCGCCCATTGGTACCAAAAAACAGTCAAAATAAATGAGTTAGTATAAAAGCAGCCGAAACAAAGATGCTAGAAACAACAAACGTCGAAATTCACACTTCCCATGTCAAAGTTCCTAACAATGACTTAAAAATCGATGCTTATTTAGCTCAACCAGCACAAAATGGAATCTTTGGCGCGGTTATAGTTTTTCCAGAAATTTTTGGTATCAACAGTAATATTCGAGATATCACCGAATTAATCGCCAAACAAGGTTATGTAGCGATCGCTCCGGCAATGTATCAACGTATTGCTCCGGGTTTTGAGGCTGATTTTAGCGCTGAAGATGTTGGATTTAGTCCAGAAGCCTATCGGCTGGGGTTGGAATATTATCAACAAGTAAAATATCAAGAGATATTCAGTGATATTCAAGCTACCATTACTTATCTCAAAACTTTACCCAATGTCAAAGATGATGCGATCGGTGTGATTGGTTTCTGTTTTGGCGGTCATGTTGCTTATATGGCTGCAACTTTACCGGATATCAAAGCCACAGCTTCGTTTTATGGTGGCGGGATTACCACTGCTAGTTATGGTGAAGACACTCCAACCGTTAATCGTACCTCGGAAATTAAAGGTACTATTTATGCATTTTTTGGTACAAGAGATACATTAGTTTCCCAGGAAGAAAACGAGCAAATTGAAGCAGAATTAAAGAAACATCACATTAATCATCGTGTATTTCGATACGATGCCGGACACGGTTTCTTCGCCGGATTCTTCAAAGACAAGTACCCATTTATGGAACAACACCCAAGTTATAATCCTGAAGCGGCTCCTGATGCTTGGCAACATGTTTTAGAACTGTTTCAAAATCACTTGTGAAATGTAAGAATTCAGGAATCAAAAGTCAGAATCCAGAATGATTATTAAATTAAGGATGCTATAACTTCTTAATTATTAAGCTTGGTTTCCAAAATCTTCTTAATTTTGTAGCATCGCTTTTATTTCAATTTGCCAAAATTTTGAGTAATAACACACATACTACGATCGCACTCATTGGACAAGAGTGCGATACTGTTGTCTTTAAGCTTTTGAGTTTTTCAGCAGTAATTGACAACCACATAAAAACGGGTTTGGATTTTCTATGCGATCGTCTGCAAGCACTTCAATGGTAAGCTTGCTGTTGTAAATCAATTTGTCATAATCCATCAATGCATCCCACTTGATCTTGCCAGTCGGGAAGCCTAGCTGTGAAGCTGAATCAAATATCAACTCTTGCCATTTCTGAATCTCTGGATCTTGTGATTTGCAGTAATCGAGAATGGCAATTAAGGCACCAGGCTTAGTAACTCGCAGGATCTCTGCAAGGGCGCGGACTGGATCGCTAACGACACAGAGGGTAAATCCCGATGCTGCTGCATCAAAACTATTATCAGGAAAATCCAGATTGCAGAGATCCGATACCTTAAAGGTGATGTCTGCGGATACGCGCTTTTTACGTGCTTCATCCATCATCTTCTCAGAAAGATCGACACCAACGACACTTACACCTTCAGGATAGGCTGGAAGATTAAGGCCAGTTCCTACCGCAGCATCCAATACGGTTTGTCCTGGTTTGAGCTGCAAGGAGGCAATTAAGGGTTCGCGCTCAATGTGCCAGTAACGCTTCATAATTGCGTCATAATCCATCGATCCCCGATCGTAGGTTTCAATCACCTGATGTATGTGCATAGATTTTTTAACAAACAGAACTACTGACTTTAACTATCTGTTCAACTGTATAATCTGTTTGCGCCCAAAACTTGTATATTCTCTAACCAACAAAAAAACTTTATAGTATATTCTCTAACCAACAAAAAAACTTTATAATAGATAAATTCTCCGATATCCTTTGAGCGAACAATATCTATAACAGCGAAGTGACAAGATTGGTTGGTGTCTTATCAAAAATCGCGATCGCCCTAAACAGCAAATTATTGCTCAAGCTTCGTAAATTAGCAAAGGTATTGTTACTTACAGCAGTTTACAAGTCAATGAAGTACACCCCTCCTCAACTTGAAATCTGCTGTATAATTCAAAACTCTCTACATCTTCCTGTGCCCCCATGCCTCAGCCATAATTCATAGTTCAACCATTCTTTAGCCGCAGAGGAATCTGAATGATAAACTCGGTTCCTTTTCCAGGAGTTGAGAAACACTCCAGTTTACCGTTATGTTTTTCTGTGACAATTTGGTAGCTGATGGACATACCCATTCCGGTTCCTTTGCCAACGGGTTTAGTGGTGAAAAAGGGATCGAATATTCGTTGCAGAAAGTCTTGAGAAATACCAACTCCGTTATCAGCGATCGCCACTTCTAACCACGTTGAATTAACTACCGATGTGCGAATTTTAATTTGACTGGGATTTTCCTTAATTTCCTCATAGGTAAGCTTAGTATTATTTTCTTCTAACGCATCAATCGCATTTACTAAAATATTCATAAATACCTGATTGAGTTGTCCGGCATAGCATTCTACTAGGGGTACAGTGCCATAGTTTTTAATCACCTGAATTTCAGGTTGTTCTGGTTTAGCTTTGAGGCGATGCTGCAAAATCATCAAAGTACTGTCGATGCCTTCATGAATATCGACCCGTTTAAATTCCGCTTCATCGATGCGAGAGAAATTCCGTAGCGACAGTACAATTTGGCGAATGCGATCGGTGCCTACTCTCATTGAAGACAACATTTTTGGCAAGTCTGACTGCAAGAACTCTAGATCGATGTCTTCAGCAACGGTTTGAATCTCAGCAGCAGGGTAGGGATTATATTGCTGATACAACTGCATCAGTGCTAATAAATCCTGAGTATATTCCTGCACATGGGCGAGGTTGCCATGAATAAAGTTAACCGGATTATTAATTTCGTGTGCGATTCCAGCCACTAGTTGTCCCAAACTAGACATTTTTTCACTTTGAACAACTTGAGATTGAGTACGCTGCAATTCTCCTAATGCATTTTTAAGTTCAGTGGTGCGTTCTTCTACCCGTTCTTCTAGTTCTTCTTTGCTTTTCTCTAAAGCAGTAAAGGATTCATGCAATTGCCCTGCCATCTGGTTGAAAGAGTTAGATAGGGTATTAAGTTCTTGAATGGAACTAGTTTTTAATGTCTGATTGAAATTACCAAACGCCATTGCCTCACTTGCCCAACTCAAGCGCAGAATCGGGCGGACAATCCAATGGGAGGTAAACACGCCCATCACAGAAGCAACAACTAATGCGCCAAAACAAAGAGCGATCGTGGTGCGCGTGTTGGCGTTAATTTGGGACATAAATGTGTTTTCTGGCACACTCACTACCATCAGCCAATTCAAACCATATTTGTCACGCCAAGGTAAAACATGGACAAAATGCCGTTTTCCTTCCATCTCAATTTGAAAATCTGTGTCTTGGGTAATAGACCCAAACCCAGAAGTTTGGAAATGTTTGCCAACGTTCTGGATGATTGGGGTCAGAACTATCGATCGAGTGCAAGCGCCGGGTCTGTTGATTGACCACGACAAAAGGCTTCTCTGTACCGGAACTGGCAATTAATGTGCCATCCCGCTCCAAAAGGAACACTCGCCCAGACTGACTAATATTCAAACTGCGTAAAAAATCGCTGAGTTTTAGTAGGTGAATGTCTGTTGCAATCATTCCTAGTAAGCGATTTTGCGAATCATAGATGGGACGACTAGCAGAAGCAGCAATATAGGGGCCAGTGGGATAATTTCCAGCTACAATCTTTGCCCAAATAGGTTTACCAGCGGCGATGGGTTGGGTATACCAAGATTCAGTAAAATTGTTCCAAGTCCATCGGGTATTTATTTGAGTTCGATTACCTCGATCGTCTGTGGCATAAGTGAAAGTATTATTGGAAAGCTTGGCAGTCCAATCATCAATGGTAATAGTTTTGCCATCATAACGAGCGACTCCCAGCCCCTCACCCGTTGTTAGTCCAATACCAATATAAGTTAGGTCATAAGCCTGCATCTGATCCCAGAAATACTTGCCAAGGGTTTGGCGATCGCCCACATCCAATAGTCCCCTGTGAATAGCATCTGCGTTGATCTGATTAAGGGTTTGTGGAATGGAAAGATAAGACTTGAGGTGTTCATCCACTACATCGCTGGTGCGATTTATCAACTGTTCGGCTAGGTCGTTAACTGCTCTTTGCCCATTTTTAAAAGACAAATAACCTACTAAGCTGACCGCTGCAAAAATTTGGATCAGGAAGGGAACAATAAGAACAATCTGTAATGGGAACGCCTTAGCTTTGCCGAGATAGGGAGTCTTCATTGCTGGAAGCTGAAAGTTGTGCTGATTTGATTTGCTTCTATAGTTCCCAAGATGTTCGCATACTCACATTTGTTGAAATTTTTTTGTCCAGTCAAAGTCGGCTTTAGGGTGGAATGGTACTTTCTTAGGCAAAAATTGCTGCCCAGATTCCCAACTTCCACTCTCCAGATGTCTGCAAGCAGTTGGGGATCTAAATCCAGCGATTTAGTAAGTGACATTTAGATTTAGGGTGCGTTGCAGAAGTTATTTTTCGTGTATTTGCCTTGCTTCAAAGCAGGAAAATCAGAGTTTAATTCTAGATATTAGCAATCACATCAGCACCAAATTTGATTTTTTTAATGTATTTTGATGAGTTCAACTTTTCAATTTGGAGTAATTTATGCAGCAATTTCAAGTAATCTTAGATAGTTTGAATATACGTTCAGCACCGATTGTTGATGAAGCTAATCAATTAGCATCTCTTTCAAAAGGATATATTGTATCTAAAATTCAAAATTCGGATAATGAAAAGTGGTGGAAGGTTGCAACTATTATTGAAGGAAAAACTTTAGAAGGTTTTGTCGCTCAAAAATTCCTGAGTCCAGTCACAAAATTTTCTATTAAGACCGTTCTGAAAATTGGTGAAATTCCTATTCTCCAGGCGAATGGAGAATCTGCATTTTTCTATGAAGCAGGGATGAGCATTAATGCTGATGGTGCGCCTAATGCTTATCACCCCGCAGATAAAGGGATTGATTTTTTGGCAAATGCTGGGTATTCAGATAACTGGTGGGCACTAGCTGTAGATAAAAACGGCAATCCATTTATTCAAGGCAGTACCGATCCATATCCTGGATACTATATTTCTACAACTGCATTATGCGACTCTGGATTTGCTAAACAAGATCCACGTCGCTATGTTGATTCAACAAAGATTCCGTATATTGTTCTTCCAGGAAATGATGGTTTTAGAAAAGCTACAGGCGTTAAATTAGGAGATTTTGCAGTTGTTTACAACACTAACAACAAAAAACTCGCTTTTGCAATTTATGCTGATGTTGGCCCTAAAAACCAGATTGGAGAGGGTTCAATAGCTTTGTCTCAGGCTGTTGGAAACGATCCATTAGTACAATCAAGAGTCAAGCGAGGAATTCCCAAGGATATCATTTATATTGTTTTTCCAGGTTCTGGGAATGGACAGCCAAAAACAATTTCCGAAATAGAAGCTGAAACTCAACGATTCTTTGAAATATGGGGTGGCGTAGAACGGATCGAGTCTTTATAAAAGTGTACCTGATGGAAAATCTGAGGTGCGATCGCATCTCAGAGTTCGGTTACAACTAAGGGAACTCCAAGAAATAAATTATCCAATATTATGGACTGGACCGGCTTTTCGTCCCAGTCCATAGGGCGGGCGAGACGCCCACCCCACAATAAATAGTTGTATATTTTTTTATTTGGAAGTCTCTAATACTTGTCAGGTTTTGGGGAAGGAGAAAAGGGAAAAAACCTTTTCCCCTTCCCCTTTAACCTTTTCCCCAAACCTAATTCGGAATTTTGAGTAATAACCCATATCCTAAGTTGTCGCTGCTGGTTTGTTTCCATTCTTGCTCTCCACACTGGCAACGAATGACAATTGCTCGTTACTGGGAGTTGGTGACTCGCCTCGTAGTCTCTGACGACGCTGATTTTTAGGAACTCCTCCCGCCATCCCGTACTCCACACTGCTTTTGCCGTATCGAGTCCCCACTGCCATTAGCATGTGTTCTGTCATATCTGCCAATTCGCCTTCTGTTTCCAGCATTTCACGATACAATTTATCCAAGCTGGAAAGGGCACTATTATATGCATTTTCTCTAGTTCGCATCGTTTCGATGAGAGTAGAAAAGGCAGGTAAAGTAAGTCCATTGCCTAAATCTAAACTTGGATCGATTGAGTTGATGCTAGCCGCCCGACGCACTGCTTTTTCTAGTACAAGAGAAGTTCTTTTTCTCCGAGCCACGATCTACACCTTCTAATAAAGTACGGTTAATATTCTTTACCTTAAAAGGCTTACGTATAATTCAGCCTGAGAGAATTCTGGCAAATCTGCAATGGTTTTTGCTACAAGCGCGATATTTGTCATGAATGCGCGAAATACTGAAATGAGAAAGCAAACTGGGGTTTGAGAAAGTAAAAGTTGCTTTTGCTTGCGGAAAACACCAAAATGAGTAAGTAAAAGCTGCTTTTGCTTGCGGAAAACACCAAAATGAGTAAGCAAAAGCTGCTTTTGAGTAAGTAAAAGCTGCTTTTGCTTGCGGAAAACACTAAAATGAGTAAGTAAAAGCTGCTTTTGAGTAAGTAAAAGCTGCTTTTGTTAACTAAATTTGACTTTATCTATATTTTTAAGGTGCAATAACTAGTTTCGATCGTTGTGAGAGCTGATTCGTAAAGAAAATCTTAAGGATACCCAATTTATTGCTGGGCATGACTTTCAGAGAATTAACCCTTAATTGACTCAAATTCCTGAAACCCTTACCAGACAAATACTTTACTCTAGTTTACAAATTAGCTCTTAGTGATGATAAATCAGCTCATGAAGTAGAAGTTCATTTGATAATATTAACAAAGTGAGCGATCGCTTAGTCTTTTGAGCAGACTAGCGAAAACTTATAGGTCACAACAGGTAAAGGCGTTTACTTTTTCAGCAAAAAGAGTACCATCATGAGTGTAGAACTATCTAATTTTATCTGTGTCAGCAAAAGACATTTTTCACGAAGCAGTTAAGCAAGCTCTACAAAAAGAGCAATGGGTAATTACAGACGATCCACTCAAATTTAAATTTGGTAACGTCAACTTTCAGATTGATTTGGGTGCAGAAAGACTAGTTGCAGCCGAGAGAGCAGGTGAGAAAATAGCAGTCGAGATTAAGAGCTTTCTGAATCCTTCTGCAATTACAGATTTCTACGGGGCTTTAGGGTCAATTCCTTAGTTATCGCTTGGCACTCAAAGCGACTGAGCCTGAGCGAGTATTATATTTGGCAGTTCCAGTAGATGCCTATCGAACTTTCTTTCAACTTGAGTTCACGCAAACAGCAGTACAAATATATCAAGTTTTGTTGGTTGTGTACGATCCAGTGAATGAGGTGATTGTGCAATGGATAAAATAGCTAAGTATCGAGAGTATATTCAGACTTTGCTTACTCGTTATGCCAGTGACGATGTTTCAGATGATAAGGTCGAGGCTCAACTCATCTTCGATACAGAGCGAGATCATTATCAGTGGATGAATGTGGGTTGGCAAGAATTCGATCGCATTTATCGATGTGTCATCCATTTTGACATTAAAAACGGAAAAATATGGCTTCAGCAGAACTTAACAGATCAGAATCCTGCTGAGGAGTTAGTCAAGATGGGTGTTCCCAAAGATGACATCGTTTTGGGATTGCAGCCTCCCTATAAAAGGCAGTACACAGATTACGGCGTTGCTTAAGGAATTAGCCATATATGCAGTAGTGCGTTGCGCGATCGCTGATAATAATCTGGGCGATGTCAACAACAGGCTACGCCCACGTACTCTTGGGCAGAGAAAGCAAAAACACTATAGCAAAGCCTAAAAAAACAATCTAGCAAAATTATTGTCCGCCTCACTACCAGCCCTTATTGATTTTAAAGGATTGATATCAGCTTTCTTATGCGCTCGCCGTTTTCTTAGAGGATTACTTTGCCTCAATCCGTGAAGCCAATTGTATTAAGGTTATCTGTAGAGCAATACAGATAGTTAATCCTATCTAGACTGGATTAAATAATTAATTATATTTAAAATAATTAAATGAGTCGGGTAAAACACATAAAACCATCTAGCTCGTGAACCTTGTTTTCCATTGAATTGAAAAACAATGAATCCTGCAATAATAGCCCAATATTGCACTCTATCACTTATAAATAGAGTTACTAAAATAAAGTGAAAGAAGCACCAGTAAAGCAACCATACATTAGGCTTTAGTTTTTCTATTAGGGACATTAAAAAAATTACTCCAATCCCATATACTCTATATTCAACGCCCAAGCCCTCGGCAACTACTGCACACAAGCCGATAATTATTAATTGCTGCCATAATTGCGAATAACGCCTTACTAAGCGCAACATCACAAGTCCCAGAAGAAGCGTAAAGAGAATATTAAGTGCTAAACTCTGGAAAACAATACTATAAATAGGCTGAGATATTATTGCTGTAATTAATAGTCTCCTCCCATAGCGGTATGCATTTTGGGTGTGTTTTTCGCCTTCAACCAGAAGCCATGCAAACAGGGGAAAACTGAATCGTCCAACTAAGTGCAAGATTCTTAACTCTGGCATTAGCAAATAGCACACATGATCCATAACCATGAACACTGCGGCTAAGATTTTAATGTTAAAAGCTGAAACTTTAATCACAATGTCACAGTTACCTTGGATTCTTTTATATAATAGAATCCCAAAAATTTTATTTAATTTTATTTATTTAATATAAGAGTTATTCAAAATACTAGCAATTTGATAACATATACAAAAAGGGCAATGTCTACGATGGGCTGTTACCCTCCTGTGTCGCTTTAAGCATACTCCTACGGAGAAGCAAGCTACGCGTAGCGTCTCAAAGAGAGCTATGCCAGAGGCTTTACGCTACGCTATTGGTGACGCCCTCTTCAGCAGAAAATCCAGAAATATTATGGCAAAGCGTAAAAAAAGCAATCTTCAGTGGATAAAAGAAACCCTTGAACTAAAACCCGATCATCGCTGGGAATCTCCATCAGGTTATAAAATTTTTGTCGCAGATCGAGGCGCTGTTCGCTTCAATGTTCCTCAAAATTGGGTGTTTGAGCCACAAGAGAAATCCTTCAAGTTCATGGATAAAAAACCGCCCAACGATGATTGCTGTCTAGAAGTATCTTTTAATCGCCTCCCACCCAACGACTGGAGCCAGTTTCCGCTAAAATCCACATTGAAGAAAATCCTGGAAGACGACAGCCGCAACGTCATTGAGAGGGGAGAAATTATTACCGTCAAGCGTCAAACTGCCAGAATTGTCTGGACAGAGATGAAGTTCATTGACACTCAAGAAGAACCACGGGAAGCTTTTTCGCGGACTTGCATTGGTTTGGGGTCGAATGTTCAATGCTTAATTACATTTGATTATTGGGCAGATCAAGCAGAACAACTAATACCCGTTTGGGATGAAGCAATCCGTAGTCTCACGTTAGGGCTGTATATCCGTGACCCTATGACTGGTTTGGCTTTCCCAGATTGAGCCATAAAGATGAATCGTGAGAAGGGTAGAATTAATAATACTTCTGCTTTCAATATCGGGAATGCATCTAAATCCACTCACGCAGCTAATTTTAAAACGAGGTTTTGACAGATTTCAATCAGGATTAAGATCGCGTTTCGCTGCTTATAGGCTGAAATATACACTGACTTACTGTGAACCTAGTGATAATTCAGCTATGCGTCTTGATTTTGAAAGTTCATTACATCTTGGTAGAGTAACAGTTTGGGAGTCAGGAGCTTGTGAGATGGATATTTTAGAAATATCTACTGGTAACAATGTCTTTTATGAAAGTCACCAGTTCAATAACGAAAAAGAATTTCATCGAACCTATCCAAGACTGGTAATTTTTATGCGTGATATGTTGCGACTTAATTCAGACGATATTTAGTTAAAAACCATTATAAATAAGTGCTAGCGTTTTCGTTTTTCTTAGTGTATCAATCCTATTTGATTTGCTCTCCATAAACAGACTCAGATCCTCAGGGGAAAAGCATCTAATTTGTTTTGACAAAATGTAACTCACTTGAAGTTGACAGCGACAACATCTACATTCTTTGTGAGAATTCTTTGTGAGAACAACTATGCTAACAACAACTCGACAGCAGCAGTTTGATGCAATTGTGATTGGCTCTGGAATTGGTGGGTTGACGGTTGCCGCGCTCCTATCTAAGCTTTATCACAAAAGCGTTTTAGTGTTAGAACAGCATTTCACCCCTGGAGGATTCACCCATACCTTTGAGCGCAAGGGAAAATTTCTTTGGGATGTGGGGCTGCACTATGTTGGAAATATGGGAGATGGAGGCACTGGCAAAGCTGTGTTTGACTATCTCACCAATGGCAATTTGAATTGGCACAAGATGCCCGATCCGTTTGAAAAATTTGTCTACCCGAACTTTACCTTTGAGGTTTATTCTGACCCCAATCGCTTTCAGTCCGATCTAATCCAGCGCTTTCCTCGCGAGCAGACAGCTATTCGACGGTACTTTAAGGATGTCCAGAAAGCGGCATTTTGGTTTGGGGCGCATTCAATGTTGGAGCTATTTCCGGTATTGCTGCATCCTCTACTCAGGCGGTTTGTTCGTCATTTTGGGGCTATTGCTAGACAAACGACCCAGCATTATTTGAACAGACATTTTCAAGATGCCCAACTCAAAGCATTACTGGCTTCCCAGTGGGGAAATTATGGCTTACCGCCATCCCAAAGTTGCTTTGGGATTCATGGTGCGATTGTTACCCATTATTTTAAGGGCGGCTGGTATCCTGTGGGTGGGGCAAAGGCGATCGCCCAAGCCATTATTCCCGTGATTGAACAGGGGGGTGGTGTCGTCATCACCCAACGCCGAGTCACAGAAATCTTGTTGGAATCCGGGGTGGCAGTGGGAGTGAAAGCCCAAGATACAGCACATACCAAGGCAGACCTGGAAACGTACTTTGCACCTATTGTGGTATCTGATGCCGGAGCCTTCAATACTTATGTGAAGCTGATTCCACCCAACTACGCGCTGGCAGAGCGCCAGAAAATTCAAGCGTTTCCAAAAAGTAGCAGTATGGTGACGGTATATTTAGGGTTAAAAGATAGTCCACAGCAACTAGGGTTTCAGGGTGAGAACCATTGGATTTACACGACCTATAACCACGATGCAATTTTCCAAGATCCACCCATCTCTGCTGATAATTTACCTAAATTCTGCTATCTCTCGTTTCCATCGCTGAAAGATCCATTAGCTGAGGGGCATACGGCAGAAATCATTGCCTACGTTGACTATGATTTCTTTTCGCAGTGGCGAGAACAATCCTGGCGACGGCGAGGCGCGGATTACACTGAACTCAAAGCCCAAATTACCCAATCCCTGATTCAGTTAGTGGAGCGCCACTATCCTGGCTTTCAGGATTTGATTGAGTATACCGAACTCTCGACTCCACTGACGGTGGAACACTTTGATGCTAGCGATCGCGGTGCTATCTTTGGCATTCCCTGTATTCCTGAACGCCTGGATCAATCCTGGATCGGGGCTAGAACGCCAATTAAAAATCTATACCTGACCGGAGTCGATACACTTTCACTCGGCATTATGGGAGCGATGATGGCTGGAGTGAAAACAGCAGGTGTTTTAAATGGAGCATTCGGCTTTTTTAAGATTATGACAACCATCATGAGAAGGTGACAGAGAAAGCTTTACGAGTATATAACATTGATAAACCCAGACATAAGATATTACCAGGACTTACGCAACTGGCACAAAAAGGGGGTAAGGTGCAGCCCTAGCCAGCGACAATTCAACTCAAACCAAGCACATAAGAATACTTGGGCGTTTTAGTTGCTGAATTAAATAATTAGAAAGCAAATTATGCTTGATTTGATAAATAGTTTGACCAGTTTGATAGGCTAAATTCTTTAATCTAATCCAAACCAACATTGCACAAGCAATATGATTTCTTTGAAGCCTAGCTTTACGACATTGACAAGATTCAATGCCTGTTAGTTGTTTAATCTCTCGGTGAAACTCCTCGATTTTCCAACGAATTTTACACACCTCTTGTACAACATCCGTGGAGCTTTGAGATAAATCGTTAGTGGCGATATAATCCGTTCTGTTGGTAGAAACAGTAACCCGGAATAGTTTCACTTTTTTCTTAGCTGGGAACCCTTTAATTTTAATTATCTTACCACAGTCTAGTTCTTCAGGACTCCATTCTAATAATTCAATACGTTTATATTTGTCTTGTCCAAATGTATCATCAACTAACCGATTATTTTTTAAAGGGCAATAATATATTTTCTCGATTGCATCAATATAAAGCATTAAACTATGTACGGCATACCATGTGTCCATCAAAACAGTATCGAATGGTAAAAGCTTATGATATACAAGGTTTTGCAGCATGTCTTTCACATGGTCTATCTTGGTTTTACCATCGACATCAGGATTAAAAATGCGGTAATCGATTACCCAAAATTTTTGAAGAGTAGGGTTGACATACACACAGCTAACTACACCAATACCTTTGAGGACACCATGTTCATTACCACTATATTGTTTTCTGACTGTTTCTATTTCTTTAGAATACCTTTTATCTAAAACGCTATCATCAAATATTATGTAACCATTAGCATCAGGTTCAATTACCTCTTTCACGTTATCCCATAATAACCGAGGTGTTAATTTTTCTCTGTTTAAATAATAGTTAATTGCATCATGGCTAATACTTTCTAAATGCTCTGCCAAATTAGTCATTGTATAATTAATCTGACTACTTAATAAGTATTGGCAGTAATCAAGCTTAGTAAATTTCATTACCGTAAGCAACATTTATCTAATACAACCTCTACCTATTTTCTCATGAATCTTTCATGCTTTGCCTCCAATACACCTGCCTCTATTACGAATACAAGGCTTTCGGAATTAAATTCAAATAATACTCATGTACTAGCTAGCGGCGATCGCTCTGTGCCAGTTGCGTAAGTCCTGATTACTTAAGTCATAATTTAACTAGTTACTTTTATCCCTAGTCTATAGCTGTTTGAAATCATATTCTTATAAACATGAGACATCAACCAGATTAAGGTTTCCATAACTTTAATCATACAATTTACTAAAGGAAATTTAGTCATGAATATCAAACAAATTCTTGCTAGTGCAGTGCTTCTTTTACCATTTGCTGTTATATTCTCTCTCTATTTTTAGTAGGGAGAGTGTGAAATGCAAGGTAAATAAAAACTTTTTACTGAAGATTTGAGAGATAATCATGAAATTGGCATCAGTGACAAATGTTTTGGTTGCAGGTGCGATCGCTCTCGGCGCGACTGCAACCATCAATCAGCCAAGTCAAGCCGAAAGTAGGCGAGGATTTTATTGTGACACATCAGGTAACAAACCCGTGACGGTGTACACAAATTTTAGAGGTGTTTCTGAGCCTTGGATTCGCTGGACTTCCAATTACTTTAGAGACGCTGGCTACAATAAACTAACGCGCTGCCAAGACGTAAGCCACCGTTTGGAAACTTACCGCCGCAACGGAGAACTGAAGTTTATTACTGTCGGCAAAATGAACGGACAAAATGTGGTTTGCACCGCAAATCAAGTTAGTGGACGCTGTGAAAACTTGATATTGACCCTCAAACCCAATGAAGATGGTGTGCAAGCGCTAAATAATCTCCTAGCTTGGCACCAACCCCTGAGTAAAAGCAATAGAACACCTTACGTTGATTTGAGAGAACATCTAGGGATTCCTAAAGAATAGATTACAGCGTTTTTCCTGTGCTAGATTTGAAGCGGGATAGTAATAAAGTTACAAAGCTATAGTTTAGGTTCTATACGCCTAACTGGTGCGCCAAGCTTTTGCATAAGCGTATACCGCCGAGGGCTTTAAACTATACCATCGTTTGATTAGCTCAGTTGGCAGAGCGATCGACTGTAACATCGATACGTCACAGGTTCGACTCCTGTATCAAACACCAAAGGAAGTTAGCTCAGTTGGTAGAGCAATCGACTGTAAATCGATGTGTTGTAGGTTCGATTCCTATACTTTCAACCAAAACCCTGTCCGGGTTAAAAGACAATACCCTTCCAAGGTAGCCAATATGGTACGAATCTTAACAGATTCGAGACCCCTCATTTTCTCAACTCTGCGGTGCAGTGTTCTGCTGTCGGTCATCACTCGTAAGGGTGATGTTCGGTAGCCACAGTCAAGGAGTAAGCGCAACTGCATTTTTCCCTAACTTGAGTATGTCCCTTCGTTTTCTACATCTAGTTTTCCTTCGGGGATTCTAGATTGGTAAATTGAATGGTATATTTGAGCGCGGTTCTTTTTCTAGATTGTTATTGAGCGGTTTGGGAAAAGTAACAGCAATCTTAATCCAGCTTTGGAGAAGCTTTTGCCCACACCTAAACTGTAAACACTTGCACTTGCAGAGTAAAAAAATATTTTGTATTATGTACGGCAAAAATCTCAGCACTACCTCATTAGCGACTGAAAGTAATCTAGAAAAGTTGCGAACTGATAATTTAGCACTTTTGCGATCGCATGGTTTAGCTGAATATAATACTGCCGAAGAAATAGCCTTGGCAATGGGGATAAGCTTAGAAAAACTGCGCTTTTTAACAACTAGTACATCCCTAACTACACATTACCTCCCTTTCAAAATTTCAAAAAAGACAGGTGGAGAAAGAATTATTTCTGCACCAAAGCCCGAACTTAAAGCTGCTCAAAGGTGGATTCTAGAGAATATTTTAGAGAAATTAGAAATTCATAATGCAGCGCACGGCTTTTGTAAAAATCGTTCGATAGTCACCAATGCTAAACCCCATGTTGGTGCAAATGTAATAGTCAATATTGATTTACAGAATTTTTTTCAGTCAATTTCTTACAAGCGTGTCAAAGAATTATTTTCTGGGTTTGGTTATTCAGAACCTACGGCGACAATTTTCGGGTTGATTTGTACAACCGCTGAAATAGCAATAAATGGACAAATTAACTATACAGCTTCAGAAAACCGCCATTTACCTCAAGGTTCGCCTGCAAGTCCTGCTATTTCTAATCTAGTTTGCCGTAATCTCGATAGTCGTCTGGCTGCGATCGCTGAAAATCTTGGGTTTTGCTATACGCGGTACGCTGACGATTTAACATTTTCTACTTCTGAGGATGCATCGTCCAAAATATCTAATTTGATTAAAAACACTAAATTTATTATTCATAGTGAAAATTTTACCGTTAATGATAATAAAACCAAGATTTCCGGTAAATCAGTGCAGCAAGAAGTAACAGGTATAATTGTAAATACACAATTAAATATATCTAAAAAGACATTAAAAGCCTTTCGTGCAACTCTATATCAAATAGAACAAGAAGGTTTATCAGGAAAAAGTTGGGGAAAATCAACTAATTTAATTGCTGCAATTACCGGGTTTGCCAATTATGTAGCAATGATTAACCCGACCAAAGGTGCAGAATTTAAATCAAGCGTGGAACGTATCAAGCAGAAATATGGTGACTCCCAAACTGATGAAGTACGTTTTTAAAGCTGCTTATTTAGCTAGAAAAGACTCATTTTAGGTGTACCTCAGCCAATAATAGCCAGCGCGAATGAAATTCACCCTTTTAACTTTTTACCTGTGCTAGATTTGAACCGGAATAGTAACAAAGTCACCAAGCTGTAGTTTGGGTTCTGTATACCCGACTGGTACGCTAACCTCTGGTAATAGCGTATACCGCCCAGTACTTTCAACTATTTCACCATGAAAGTTAGCTCATTTGGTAGAGCGATCGGTGTATCGCCGATTATTTGTAGGTTCGATTCCTATACTTTCGGGCAAAAACCCTCGCCCTGGGTACGGGCACCTTGTTAGGGACAAGGCCGCAGAATTATTGGGTATTCAAAAAGACCCAATCAAAAAAACTTTTTGTTTTTTCTACTCTGTTATGCAGGTATTTATAACAGTCAAGGAGCTAGCGCAACTGAATCTCTCCCTAACTTGAGTATGTTCCTTCCTTTTCTTACATTTGGTTTTCCTTTGGGGATTCTGAATTGGCAAAGCGAACGGCATATTTGAGCGCGGTTCTCTTTTTTTAGATTGTCATTGAGCAATTTGGGAAAAGTAACAGCAATCTTAATCCAGCTTTGGAGAAGCTTTTGCCCGCACCGGAACTGTAAAAACCTGCATTGGCAGAGTAATACCAATTCATAAGCTATCACACAAATTATTTATGCAAATTACTATGTGGCAAACGTTTTATATTAAACCTAACGAAATCGGTATCTTATATCACCGCAGTGACTTTAAGAAAATTTTGCAACCCGGTACGTATACATATTTAGGTTGGCATTGGCAAGTAAAAATTTATGACCTCAATCAGCCACTAGCTCAGATTGAAAACCTAGAACTGTTGTTGCGAAATCACCAAGCCGAACTACAAGAACACTTATTGATTATCAGAACCGCATTCAATCAAGTTGCATTAGTCCGCTACGGTCAAAATTGGGTAAGCGTTGCACCAAATAAATTGATTGCTTTTTGGCGTGGTTTTATCGAAGTAGAGTCTCATATATTCAACTTGGAAGAAAGCTTAGAATTGCCTAGTTCCTTTGTGCAGCAATTGCGCTCAGTTACGTTGAATGGAGTGAAGAAGTTCCAAATCTCAGAGTATGAGATTGGTTTACTATATGTGCAAAATAATTTTGTGCGACCTCTAGAACCAGGAGAGTATGCTTTTTGGTCGGTAGATAGAGATGTTACAGTCCGAATTCTCAGCCGGATTATCCCTAACCCAGACTTTCCCCTCGAAGATGTACTCATTGAAAAACATCCCGACTTTATTGCTGCTTACTGTGAAACCGTGCAATTACTGGCTTCGCAAGTTGCAATTGTGCGATATCGAGGGAAAGTGATTTCTATTTTGCCACCCACCAGCCGCAAGCTATTTTGGCAAGGTGTTGCAGTGGAAATTCTCGACATCAGCGCTGATGCTCAGTTACAGCCTAACTTAGTAGCTGAGTTAGTTGAAGGTTTAACAGAAGTGAAATTGCTCAGTCGTAACTGTTTGCATATTTGCCAAGTTCCCGCCCAGCACGTGGGACTAGTATACATTAATCAAGAGTTTCAAGGATTGCGATCGCCAGGGACACACGCTTGGTGGTTATTTGGCCGCTCTTTTCAAACCGAAACCATTGACTTGCGACTACAAAATATGGAAGTATCCGGTCAAGACATCCTTTCTAAAGATAAAGTACCTCTGCGGTTGAATTTGACGGCTGGCTTCCGCATACTCGACCCCATTGAGAGCAAAAAACGGCTTATCAGATATTTCTGGTTATTTGTACAAAGAATTGCAGTTTGCTTTGCGTGGTGCAGTCGGCGAACGCAACTTAGATGCTTTGTTAGAAGATAAAGGTGCAATGGATAGAAGCATCTCTGAATACATTCGCCAAAAAGCCGCAGACTATGGAATTGAAGTAGATTCTGTAGGTGTCAAAGACATTATTTTACCTGGCGAGATTAAGAGTATCTTGAGTAAAGTAGTCGAGGCAGAAAAAGCTGCTCAAGCAAACGTAGTCAGACGTAGAGAAGAAACTGCTGCTACCCGCAGTATGTTAAACACAGCCAAAGTGATGGAGGATAACCCGGTTGCGTTGCGTTTAAAGGAACTCGAAGTGTTAGAGCGGATTGCAGAGAAGATCGATCGCATTCAAGTTAACGGCAGCTTGGATAATCTTTTGACAGATATGATTCGGATGAATCCGCAATGATTTAGTTATTAAAGGCGATCGTACTATCTCGTAAATTAGTTTTATTAACACGCAATCATCGGGATCTTAGCAAAGTACCCGAATTGTTAATTGCGGATTGGACAGTTTAATGCGTAGGCGCAGCCCGTCGTAGACATCGCCTAGTTTATTTTCGAGTAAAGGCGATCGCTACAATGCTTTACTTCTTATGCATCTCACACACAATCTCTAAATATAAAGTGGTGTGTTGTTGATTAAAGGCGAGCGCTACAACGGTCTACTTCTTGTCCAAAATTTTGTAAATAGCAAGATATTAGTAATATAAAAAAATCACTGGTATCATCAAAAAGCCCAAAACCCTTAATTTAACTTAGTTGCTAATACTGTTATCTATCTAGTAATATTCAGTATAATTAGGTGATTAAAAAGCGGCAATTTTGGGTATTATCTTCATAATGATACATTTGCTAAACGATACTGAAATACCAAAAAGTGATAAAACTTCAAAAAAAACTATATTTCATATTTGATGCAGCTTTTATAAAAATGCCACTTTTTTTAGCTCTAGTATCTTCATAACTCTCAGTGGTCAAGCAAATCTTATGAACTCTATTAAAGTTGAGTAACTTTTTTGCATCTCCAAACACAGGGATGATAGGAGAATTAATTACTATTTTAAATAATGAATATGAATTAAAAACAAACAATCAAGTGTTTAGACTAAACCAGGCACAGTTTAACAAACTGATACAAGTTCCAGACACTATACTTCACTTATTGAACTGCCCAGAAGAAATATCGTTAGCAACTAATAAGCAACTTATAGATTCTTTTCTTGAAGCAGCTAAGGTGTTGTATTTTGATGGAAAAATGGAATATACAGTGCTTGAAGAATGGCGAGAGAAGCTTGGTTTTATATTTTCTAATGAGATGTCTTCAGTAACGAATTATGGCGACTCATTAGAGTATGGCGGTCTATATCTGTGTGGGGATTGGAGAGATGATTACGATCCACGTTACTAAATTTTGACCTTGAATCTGTTTTTCACTTCATAATACATACTACACCAGACAGGTAATTACTTCTAATAATGCAAGAAGTTACTTGCCACAAGTTAGGTAGTTAGTGCTATTGCTCCTGCAAAGCGAGGTTATCGCATTTACCCTTCAAAGCGATCGCACCATTTAATCTAAAAAATCGTCATTAAAAATAGTTTTTTATTTTACAGTTTTTCTTGGAGCAAAATGCAAGCAAAATCCAAAAACTAGACTCCATAAGAGTTATAGTATCTAAGGCATCAAAACAGATTGTTCTTATATAACCCTGCAACAGGCATTTAGGCTAGAAATAAACTCTTTTTTCTCTTGCGGCGAAAAAACCTTGCATTATATAAATTGTAAGAGCGATCGCTAGGTTCGGAGTAATCCCAAGAGTGCATTTGACGGAAAGGTAGACCCATCTTTTGGAAGACGTACTTCTCTTTCACACCAGAAGCTACCAAATCAGGCTTCAGCGCTTTGATAAATTCCTCGAATTCGTAAGCGGTAACGTCGTCATAAACGATGGTGCCGTTTTCGATATAGTGAGTGGTACGTTTGTAGTCATCGTTATGAGCGAACTCATAACCTGTACCAATCATCTTCATGCCCAAGTCTTGGAAAGCTGGGACAACGTGGCGAGGACGTAGACCACCAACCATGATGGCAACGGTCTTACCTTCCAAGCGGGGGCGGTACTTAGCAACTACCGCATCCATTGTGGGCTGATACTTGGCAATTACCTTCTCAGCGTTTGCTTGGATTGTTTCGTCAAATTTGGAAGCGATTTCCCGTAAAGATTCAGCAATCTTGGTGGGGCCGAAGAAATTGTATTCCAACCAGGGTATACCATAAGCTTCCTCCATGTGACGGCTGATGTAGTTCATCGACCGATAACAGTGGATGAGGTTCATCTTCACATTGGGGGTCATCAACATTTCGTTGATGGTGCCATCACCTGACCACTGAGCGACTACGCGCAAGCCGATTTCTTCTAACAGGATGCGGCTAGCCCAAGCATCTCCACCGATGTTGTAGTCACCAATGATGGCTACATCATAAGGAGTACCTTCAAATTGAAGTGTACCGTCTTTTTTCGCTTGGTCTGCTCTGGTGAATACCCAGTCACGAACCATGTCGTTCGCAATGTGGTGTCCCAAAGATTGAGAAACACCCCGGAAGCCTTCGCAACGCACAGGTACAACTGGCTTACCAATTGTTTTCGATGTCTTGCGAGCAACAGCTTCGATGTCATCCCCAATTAGACCGATGGGACATTCAGATTGAATGGAAACACCACGGTTGAGGGGGAAAAGTACATCTAGTTCTTCGATCAGCTTGACAAGTTTCTTGTCACCGCCGAAAACGATATCTCTTTCTTGGAAGTCAGAGGTGAAGTGCATGGTACCAAAGGTATCAACACCTGTGGTACCGATGTAGTAGTTACGACGACCAGACCAAGACCAGTAACCGCAACCTACAGGCCCGTGGCTGATGTGGATCATGTCCTTAATAGGGCCCCAAACCACGCCTTTAGAACCGGCGTAAGCACAACCACGAGCGGTCATTACCCCAGGAAGGGATTTGATGTTAGACTTAACGCCGCAATCGGACTTACCTTCTTCGTATACGCCTAAGTGCTTTTCGCGCTTTTTAGCAGCTTTTTCTGGGTAAGCACTGAGAACTTCTTTAATTAGTTCTTTTCTTTCTTCGATGATGTTTTGATTTTCTGGAGGTGTCATATTTAGCCTCTGTGACTCGTAAGGATCGGGGCATAGGGGGACTAGGAGTCCCCTCTAAGGTTAGGGGGGAGATGCTAGAGAGAGGAAAAGGTAAGATATAAAACTCTTCCTTTTTCCTTGTGCTAAAGCGTTATTTATTAGCAGCGACTTAGACTACGGGAGCTTCAGCAGCAGTCTTACCAACCAACTTGGCAGCATTTTCGTCGCTTTCGAGAATACCGAATTCAATCAACAATTCTTCTAGTTCTTCCATTTCGATGGGTGTAGGAATAGCCAGATTCTTGTTGTCGATAATTTTCTGAGCCAAAATCCGATATTCGTTAGCTTGGTTGCTTTCAGGTGCGTACTCGTTAACAGTCATCCGGCGCAATTCTGCGTGTTGAACAATGTTGTCACGAGGTACGTAGTGAATCATTTGGGTGTTCAACCGGCTTGCCAAGGTTTCGATCAATTCGATTTCTCGGTCTGTGTTACGGCTGTTACAAATCAAACCACCCAAACGCACGCCACCTGTGTGAGCATACTTAAGAACACCACGAGCGATGTTGTTAGCAGCGTACATCGCCATCATTTCACCAGATGTAACGATGTAGATTTCTTGTGCCTTACCTTCGCGGATAGGCATAGCGAAACCACCGCATACAACGTCACCTAATACGTCGTAAGATACGAAGTCTAGGTCTTGGTAAGCACCGTTTTCTTCTAAGAAGTTGATGGCGGTGATAATACCACGACCGGCGCAACCTACACCAGGTTCTGGACCACCAGATTCTACGCAACGTACACCCCGGAAACCGGTGAGCATTACTTCTTCGATTTCGATATCTTCTACTGCACCACGTTCTGCGGCGAGGTGAAGAACGGTTGTTTGAGCCTTGCTGTGCAGCATCAAACGGGTAGAGTCAGCTTTCGGGTCGCAACCGACGATGAGGATGCGTTGACCCATTTCTGCCATAGCTGCTAAGGTGTTTTGGGAAGTGGTAGATTTACCGATACCGCCCTTTCCGTAGAAAGCTATCTGTCTTATATTTTCGTCTGTCATGGTTCGTATTTCCCTGCAATTGGTTGGTTAGTGGGTCTGTGCGTTTGTCAGTTGCGTTCACGCCAGTTGAGCGACAGTAGTGAGCGCGTGTAGAGCATCGTTGGTAGCGTTGGCATAAATGCCTGCTGGGGGCGATCGCTCCACAGCTAAAATGATTGAGAGTAGGTACATATATTTCGTGGTTAAATTTCTTTTCTTTTTGTCCTTTGTCCTTTGTCAAAAAATGACAAAGAACAAAGAAAATTACGCAATTTACAAATACGTCATAATGTGTTTCAGCTTGCAAGATTCAATAGGACTTGATGTTGTTATTTGTCAACAATCAATGCATGGTCCTATTACTTGTTCAAAATAGCGCCCTTGAAATTTGAGATGCGCTCTAGTGCAGCTTTGGTATCTTCTGGCGACTCTCCACGCACAGCCATTGATTCACCCAGGAGTTTTGCAATCTCATCGAAGTGTTGTTGCTGTAAATTCAATCCTGCGTGGGTTTTGTCCATTGGACGACCGGCGTACTGCTTTGGCCCTTCAAATATTTGAGATAAGAAAGCAACTAGATGATTACGTTGCTTCGCCATATCTGTACCAGCAAAAATGGGATTGAGGAGGCTGTCTGTGGCAATGCGTTTGTGGAGTTCATCTACTATTTGTTCAATAGCTGATTGTCCACCAAGTTTGTCGTACAATGTGCTCATATCCTGTTCCTTTGAAGCGAGTTGGATGATGAAAGAAAGCAAGTAGGCGCTTAATGTATGAAGCCTATATGCTGTTAGCCGTGATAGCTAATCTAGCTATCGGTTCTCGGTAGGATTGAAGCATTGATGTGGAGACAATTATATGGTTCAAATCCTACTTTCTGTTCCTGGCTGAATGCATATTAGAGCGTATTTGTAGATTACGTTAAGTCCTACAGCAATTCCTAAACTGCTTCGACTACAAGGCTCTTGCTGACACGATCTTGTAATCTGGCTTCGATCGCAATTTTTAGGGTTGCTGTACTACTTGAACAGGAACCGCAAGCACCTTGCAGTACAACTTTAACGCGATCGCCTTCAACATCATAGAGTTCTACATCTCCCCCGTCAGCGATGAGTACGGGTCTGACTTCTTCATCAAGAACCTTTTGAATTAGAGCAATCTTTTGCACGTTTGTTAGCGATCGTTCTTTGGACGTAACAATTTCTGTGGCAACTTGTACGCCGTAATTGTTGAGAGCAGGTGAGGCGTATTCCTGTTGAACTGATCTAATAATATCATCAATGTTCGCCAGACAGGAACCGCATCCGCCACCAGCTTTTACATAATTTGTTACTTGTTCGGCATCCGTGAGATGATTTTCTAGAATCACGCGGCGAATTTTGGACTCGCTGATGCCAAAGCAACTGCAAACTAATGCACCTTCATCGTCATCATCGTGGGAAGCTAGAGGTATGCCACGATAATTATAGATAGCAGCTTCTAGCGCTTCTTGTCCCATCACAGAGCAATGCATCTTTGCTTCTGGCAAACCACCCAGGTAATCTGCAATGTCTTTATTGGACACTTTCAGAGCTTCATCTAAAGTTAAACCTTTGACCATTTCGGTTAATGCACTAGAAGATGCGATCGCACTAGTACAACCAAAGGTTTGAAAACGAGCATCTAGAATCTTATCAGATTCTACTTCCACTTTCAGGTGCAATCTCAGAGCATCACCGCAAGCAATGCTACCGATTTCTCCCGTTGCAACCTTAATTCCAGGTTCGCTCGTTTCTTCAATTTCTCCCTGATTTTTGGGATCGTAAAACAGTTCTAATACTTTATCGGTGTAGTCCCACATAACGAATTTTAGATTTTAGATTTTGGATTTTAGATTGGGGATTGGGCATGGGGCATAGGTTCCATTCTTAATGCGCTATGCCCTATTCCCTATTCGCTAGTTCCTAACGATGCGCTAGTGCTTGTTCTTGTCCTTGCAACCAACCTGCATCATCATTTTTGAATGGTGAGAGAGCGCGTAAACGTTCTACAATACTGGGCATTACCTCTATGACTCGATCGATTTCGGCAACTGTTGTGTAGCGACAAAGACTGAAGCGAATTGAACCGTGCAAAGTTGTGTAGGGTAAGCCCATTGCCCGCAGAACGTGGGAGGGTTCTAGAGAACCGGAGGTGCAAGCAGAACCGGATGATGCACAGATACCGTATTTGTTCAATAACAATAGAATTGCTTCACCTTCGATGTACTTGAAGCCGATATTGGTTGTGTTTGGCAATCTCTGCGTAACGTCACCATTGACTACACAATCGGGAATTTTAGCTAGTAAAGTTTGTTCCAGGCGATCGCGCAGCTTTCTTTCTCTGGCTGTCGCTTCTTCTAAGTGTAACAGTTCTAGTTCCGCAGCTTTGCCCAAGGCAATAATTCCTGGAACATTCTCTGTTCCCGCCCTACGTCCGCGTTCTTGGTGTCCCCCAATCATGAAGGGACGGAACCGAACTCCACGCCGGATATATAAAGCACCAATTCCTTTCGGGCCGTGCAGCTTGTGACCAGACAGGGTTAACATATCCACCGTGCTAGTCTTCATATTCAAGGGGATTTTTCCCACTGCTTGCACCGCATCTACATGGAAGATAGCGCCATATTCTTTGACGCGCAACCCAATTTGCTCAATCGGGAAAACCGTGCCGGTTTCGTTATTAGCATACATAATTGTCACCAAGGCGGTGTTACCCGTCAAGGAAGCTTCTAGTTCATCTAGATCCAGCTGCCCTTGATGATTTACTGATAAATAGGTAACAGTGTAACCTTGGGTTTCTAATTGTTTGCAAACATTGAGTACTGCTGGATGTTCAACTTGGGTGGTGACAATATGTCGCTTTTCTGGTTGCGCCAACAGTGCGGCTCGAATCGCCGCGTTATCTCCCTCAGTTCCACAACTTGTGTAGACAATTTCAGATTCATCGGCTCCCAGGATGGCTGCAAGTTGTTCTCTTGCTGTTCTCACTGCTTTACCGACTTGCCCACCAAAGGTATGCATACTGGAGGGATTGCCGTAATAATCTGTAAGGTAAGGTAGCATTACCTCTATAACTTCTGGGTCTACCTTAGTGGTGGCATTATTATCGAGATAGATGCAGTTATTTTGCATTGTTGTCTTCAATTATGAATTACGAATTACGAATTACGAATTGTTTGGGGTTGGCGCTTTTGCAACTGTTCTGAGTATTTCTGGGAATAACAGTTAAACCAACGTTCCCAGTAATCTTGTTTATTTGTTAATTTAGCGACTACGCGGTTGTAATTAGCAAACCAGCCTTCCCAATAATCGCTAGGCTGCTTAACGCAACCGTCACAGGTGGGACAACCAGCTTTACACTGAGGCACGGTATGAATGCTACCAATACAGTTTGTACAAAGTTCAGGGTCAATCCAGTGCTGTCCGTCAACCACTTTAACTGCATTTGTGGGACATACAGATAGACAGAGATTGCAGGAAATACACTGGCTAGTAAGAATTTTGTAAGCCATGATTTATTCTCCTTTTGGGGAACGGGGCATTAGAGTTAGGGTAGAGGTTACAGGTGACAGATGATAGGCAATAATCTGTCCTCTGTAACCTGTAACCTATTTCCTAATTACCTAATTCCTTAACGTATTGCTCGTAAAACTCCAAAGCAACCTTTTCAATTACGTCGTAAGCTTCAACAGTCTTGATTCCAGCTTCTTGCAATTTTTCTTGAGGACAGTTACCAATCTTAGAGACTAGAACTGCTTTGCAATCTGCGATCGCTTTCATAATATGCTCAAAAGAAGCTTCTTCGCCGTATCCACCTTGGCAGTATTGGTCAATTTTGCGATGACCGATAAAGCGAACTTCGTTTCCACCCACTTCGTAGATTTGGAATTCTTTCGCATGACCGAAGTGTTGGTTAACTAATCCGCCGCCTTTGGTTGCTACTGCAACTAAAACTTTCGGACTATTGGCAATTTTCTTACTGGCTAGCGCCTTATCTTTGGCTACTTTAAGTTCTTCTTTAAACTTCTCAATTCCTTCGTGAACAGTAGCGCGTTGTTCCATGTCATATTCGGGAGCCATTTCCAAGAATTTCTCTTTAGAAAACTCTTGGCTGCGGTCTTCTCCCAATAATCCGACTGCATCGGCACGACACTGGCGACAGTGACGCATCATTTTCATGTTACCGGAGCAGTTGTCTTGAACTTCTTTGAGTTCTTTGGGTGTGGGGCCGCGTTGACCGGTTAAACCGAAGTGTGTGCCATGTTCTGGTGCAGAAATCAATGGCATGATGTTGTGCAAGAATGCACCTTTTTCACGGATGACTCGATTCACTTCGACTAAGTGTTGGTCATTAATTCCAGGAATCATCACGGAATTGACTTTGCACAAGATGTCAGCGTCTTTTAAGGCTTGCAATCCTTCCATCTGTCTTTCGTGGAGGATTTTTGCGCCTTCAAGACCTCTGTAACGCTTGCGTCTGTAGTGAACCCAAGGATAAATCTTAGCACCGATCTCTGGATCTACCGCGTTAATGGTGATCGTAACGTGATCTATATTTAATTGTTTAATGCGATCGATGTAGTCTGGCAGCATTAAACCATTGGTTGATAAGCACAGCTTGATGTCTGGTGCTTGCTCTGCAATCAACTCAAATGTGCGGAAAGTTTTTTCTGGGTTCGCCAATGGGTCGCCAGGGCCAGCAATTCCCACAACTGTCATTTGGGGAATCTTGCCACCAATGACCAAAGCTTTGTGTGCGGCTTCTTCTGGTGTTAGCAATTCGCTAACTACTCCAGGACGGCTTTCGTTAGCGCAATCATATTTGCGGTTGCAATAGTTGCATTGAATGTTGCAAGCGGGAGCAACTGCAACGTGCATCCGGGCGTAGTGATGATGAGCGTCTTCGCTGTAGCAGGGATGTTTCGCAATGCGTTCTTGGAGCTTTTCGTCCCTTTCCACGGTGGTGCTGCTGGTGCTGTCGCAGCCGCAACCACCTGATTTTGCTTGGGTTGGCGATTCCGTAGCGTTGGAGTTGAGGAGTCGTGTAGACGGTGATGTCATTGAGTTTCGCAAAAGGTCGGTGGACTTGGCTGCCACTGTGGGAGATGCTGTTGCTACTCTTTCATGCCCAGAATTGAAGTCGCGTCTTCCACACTACCTGCAAACCCTTGGGTTCGGGTAACTTGTTTTCAAGTAAAGCAGGCGATAGATATCTGATGTTCTGCTGGTGTGTGTCAACCTTCGCTTCTTGGGTAGAATTTGTGCCCCAAGGCGCGACTTCTATTCACTTCTGGCATGGTGCTATGTCATCCCTCCACTCACTCTTCGCTTTGTTTTAGAGCGTTAGGTGATTGGCGATATAAGATTTATAGCAGCCGTCTCCCAGCCAGATGTTGCATCTCTCTAGGATAGAATTTATTGGATTTATTACTTTTGTACTCAAATACTAAAAACCCTAATTCTTCAAGCATTACAAGAATTAAAAAAAATTTTTTCAGGTAGGGGTTCTGGTATTTTTTGGTTGGGGTTCTAGTGTTTATAGATAGGGGTTCAGGATTTCTTTGTACTCAGCCACAACCCAATCCCAGCAAAGAACTTAATCTATTTGCAACAGGGTTTTAGTTATTTAAATGTGTACTCACATTGCCCTCAATTTGCATCAAAAGCAATAAATATTAAGGGTTTGAGGGGGAAAAACTGAAGTAATCTATATTGTTCTACTCCATAAACGCGCTAAATTGAATTCTGTATCTAACATATCATTTTTTTGAGGGTAAAAATGCACTTCATATTCTTTTAAGTTTTCTTTGAAAATGATGTTCAATTATGCCTTTAAGCCTTGTCTGGTAAGCCATATAAGCTAGTGGGAATAGATGTATTGCTGCACATAGTTTTCAAAAAACTTAACTTTTCAGTTCTTTTTTTTCATTCCCACAATGAAGAGATGGGCAGGAAACTCTCAGGTTTTGTGTTTAAGAGAAACAACAAACTATAATCTAACATGATTGAGCGATCGCAATGAATTTTCTGAATTGCTCACTACAAACCTTAACAAAAAATCTCACCCCCTTCCTGCATCAGAAAGAACGATTGCACCTTAGGCAACTGCATAGCCTGTGTAGGGTCTTAACTCCGGTGGACGAAACCCCAGAACAATATGTTCTTTAGGAATTCCAGCCCGTTCTAAATCGGCGGCAATGCCTTCTTCCGTGCCATCTCGTTGAATCCAGATTTTGCCATCAATCAGGTCAATATGAACCAGACAACCATGAATCCGGCGATCGCCATCCCAACCTAAATCCATCCACAAATAGCGATTGCGGCTTCGATCGAACACCACTTCCGATTGAATATTGGCATAAGAATAGGGTAGTGAAGCATATTCACTGAGAATAGTTTCAATTACCTGGCGATAGTTGTCTAACTTGGTGTAATCCATTGTTTAATGACCTCCTGTTTTGGATCGAATGTAATCAGCTTTAAACGATGATTTCTCAGTAACAGTTTGCCGATAGGTTCTTCAAATAAATCATCAAAAATACTATTAGGTACTGCAATATATAGTATTCGTTCCGGCTCCAATTCCATCAAGATATCCTGATATAAAATATACTGACCCAATGCTTTTTCTAAATCATCAACATCCGATCTGCCAGTAAAACTTTTAATCTCAACTGCAATTTTTTATTCTGCTTTTTGCGCCGCCAACAGTTGTCTAGCACCTAAATCAACATACAAATCTTTTTTACCAAACTTTAGAGTCAGTGGATCGTGAGTAATTGTCCATTTATCTTTAATCAAAGCATTTTTAACATTGTTGCGATCAAGCTCTCTAGCTGGCATACAGGTGTAGTTTTAGACTGATATTTCTATTTTAGGAAATCGCTACACTAGATTTATCAGGAAAAACAGGCTGTCTGAGTTCATTCAGCAAAATATGGTAGCAGGAGGAATGTGATGAAAGCAGTCGTTATCCGTCGGTATGGCGCGACTGAGGTGTTGCAGTATGAAGAGGTGGAGCAACCGAAAATTGAGCCAACACAATTACTTGTGAAAGTTCGTGCTAGTAGCGTTAATCCCATTGATTGGAAAATTCGTCAGGGAATGTTGAGTTTAATTACTGGCAGCAAATTTCCGAAGATTCTGGGGTTCGATGTGGCGGGAGATGTCGTAGCCGTTGGTTCTGGTATCACCCGTTTTAAACCAGGAGATGCTATTTATGGCTGTACTAGCTTCCCTGGAGGAAGTTATGCCGAATTTGCAGCTGTTCCAGAAAACTTGGTGGCGCTTAAACCAACGAACTTATCTTATGAAGAAGCTGCGGCTGTGCCGTTAGCAGCGCTCACCGCTCTGCAAGCGCTACGAAATGAGGGAAATATTCAAACAGGACAAACTGTATTGATTAATGGGGCTGCGGGCGGTGTGGGCACTTTTGCAGTCCAAATTGCTAAAGCTTTAGGGGCAGTGGTGACAGGAGTTAGCAGTAGCAAAAATTTGGATTTGGTGAAATCTCTGGGAGCAGACCGCGTGATTGATTATACGCAGCAGGATTTCACTGAAGATATAGCGCAGTATGACATTATCTTTGATGCAGTGGGTAAGCGATCGCTCTCTCAAACCAAAAGAGTCCTCAAACCCAATGGAATTTATATCACCACACTACCCAGCCCCGAAGTCTTCTTAGAGAGCGTCTTAACAGCGTTGCTTCCCGGCCAAAAAGCGAAATTTATTTTGCAAAAACCCAACACTCAAGATTTGATTTATCTGAAAGAATTGATTGAAGGGGGTAAAATTCGTGTGGTAATCGATCGCACATATCCCTTACAAGAACTAGCAGCGGCTCATGCTTACAGCGAAACAGGTCGTGCAGTGGGGAAAATTGCGATCGCGCAGCCCGTCGTAGACATCGCAGTTTCTAGTTGACTTTTCAAACATCGTCTTATCTCATGTCTGGCTAAGGACTTATAATTTAGACCGCAGAGAGCAGGAGGAAAGAGGCGTTTCCGATTTTTGCACAGATCCGGTAATCATAAGTGATTAACCGGACTTGATATCAGACCTTTTGAAATTTTGGACTTTCTTGCAGAACGCTACGCGTAGCTTGCTTCCCCGGAGGGGTACGGCGTAAGCGTTCAGTAGAAAACTTTTAAAGTATTCAATCCAAAATTTAAAATCAACAATTCGGTGAGTCGTGCTACTTGACCTCTATAAACGAGATGATATTATCAAGGTCATTTCCAAGGGATTTATAATCACCAGCAGTATATTCACGGCATAAACCGTTACCATTTACATGTTGGCACACACGTACCCGTGTACCTGGTGGTATACTGAATGAACTAATAGTGTCATTACCAACAATATTTAAGTCACCTTGGTTGGCTTGGTATACTCCTGGAGTTGTAGGAAAAGATTGGGAAATTCCGCCAAAGTTAGGGTCTCTGTAGACCTTAACTTGTTGTGACGGTGTGTATGAAAGCTTATAGATAGCGCCGCTGTAGTCATCCGAAATTAACAAATTACCTTGCTGGTCTACTACCATATCCACGGGTCGCCCCCAGGTTTCTTGCGTTGTCGGAACTACCCAACCGGTGACTAAATCTATCTCTTGTCCTGGGGTTTTTGTTGTACTGTTCCAGGGAAAGTAAGCTATTCTGTAGCCCGTTTTCTTCTGCCGATTCCATGAACCATGCAACCCTGTTACTACCCCATTTGAGTATAGGCTGGGAAAGTTGGTATTTTGTAAGAATGTTAGTCCCAAGGGAGCTGAATGGGCTTGGATACCTTTGCTAATCCTGTCCATTGCATTGCAATTAACACTTCCATTAGCATTGAACTGATAGTCGCGGTCAAATGGCATATTGTCAAGGCCATTTGAGGTGTCAGGATTGGGATTGCAGAATGGCCAACCGTAGTTACCGCCATCTCGAACTTTCGTAAACTCTTCTGGTGGGTGGTTGTCTACATAAGAGGGGATAATCTTACCGTAATTGCCACTGCTATCGTTGAAGGGATAGGCGATGTTATCTCGATTATTAACGACTACCCAAAGATCGTTTGTACCAGGTAAGAATGCTAACCCTTCGGCATTACGTAAACCTTGAGCAAAAAGCCGCTGATTGGTTCCATTAGCGTTGTACTGGTAAATTGCACCACGCTTTGGAGTACTGACGGTATCTTCCTTACAGGCATTGCATGTAGAGGCGATCGACACGTAAAGTTTATGGTTGGCATCAAGTGCGATATTTTTCAGTTCGTGACCATAAGCGCCTTTGAGTTCCCGTGTGCTGCTGTCTGGTAAGGCAACTACAACGATTTGACGATTTTTTGCGATTAAGTCTCCAGAGTTGTAGATGAAGCGGTTAATTTGATGACTCTCAGAGATATAAACGTATGTGGTGTTATCAATCTTATGAAACACAATGTCGTGTGGTTTGCGTAGACCCGTTACAAAGTCAGAAATAATCGGGTCTTTGCTGCCATTTGGGCGGACAATTAACACTTTACCGGAACTGGGCTGTGATACTAGAAGATCCCCATTGGGAGCAACTGCCATAAAGCGAGCTTTGTTAATGCGAGCATAAACAGAGATAGAGAAATTGGGCGGCACTTTCAAGTAACGGGTAGTATTAAAGGGCCAAGAGGTCATTGTACTAGGCACTTTCAGCTTGGTTTCAACAGACGCAGGGGGGGGTTGACCGATCGCTGCGTTGCTAAGAACCTCTAAGGACATCAAACTAATTAGTGATGCGGATAGTATGCGTCCAAGTATCTGTGTTGGTTTTAGAGTAGATGCAACCATTTTGAACTTCCCTCTAGCTTGGTAGCGATATATTACACATAATTCTTGGCTAGCCGATTCAACCAAGAATTTGAACAAAGTTAACTCAGGACTATTATTTTTTTTAAATACTTAAAATATCTTTATCTACTGCTATTTTTTCTAACTCATCAAAAAATGGGTGAATCGATAAAAAAGGCAGAGCGATCGCTCTTGTCAACTAAAATATTTCTCAAGCTACTTAGCCTCGAAACCATTATGCAGAGCGTCTTAACAGCCTTACTTCTCGGTCAAAAAGCCAAGTTTGTGTTTGACAAACCCAACGCTGAGGACTTGGTTTTTCTCAAATAGTGGTAATTGATTGCACGTATCTCTTGGTATAACTAGCGGCGGCTCATGGTTGTAGCGAGAGTGACGTGAGGTGAGCGTGCTATGGGGGAAATTGCGATCGCTCGGCATAAATCCAGATAATCTTGATTAATCTGCGAAAAACTAACGCGAAACCTACCCCCCTAACCCTTTCCCGAAGCGTGAAAGAAAAAAATTCAAAGTCTCTCTCCTTTTAGGAGAGAGATTTAGAGAGAGGTTCTTCAGATACCTGTGATGTTTCTGCAATAACCCTAAAATCTGGAAACATGACTCCAGCTAGTGGATATACTCGTAATCAAAATCTCAACAGAAGCGAGTATTATGCTGGACTGGTTAGCTATGTGGGGTGTAACTCAGGCCACCGGGTTGATTTTTAAACCCATTCTGGAAGACTTAGCCAAAGATGCTGCTAAAGATTGGGCTAAAGATTTATTAAAAGGCATTCCTGGCAAGATTTTCCAGAAGCTTAAGAACGAAGACATAGCAATTGCTGCTGGTAAAGCCTTAAAGGAATTTTTGCAACTAATGCAGCAGCAGTTAAAGGTTCGTTGCAAACTTGCTGAAACTGAGATTAAAGAGTACACCACAGACATCCAAAAATTTATCAGTGATAAGTCGGTTACAGAAACTCTTGGTAAGGCTTTTGATATTAATTGTGAATCTCTAGACGCTAAAACTCTAGAAGATAGTTGGAACAGGCTGCAATTAAAACCTCTGCCATCTAAGTTTAACTGGCAATCACTTACAGAACAGTATTTTACACAAGTCCAAGAACTTCTTTTAGATTTAAAAGAATTACACCATATCCTAGAATTACAAAAGTTATCTGATATTGAAATAAATACCAAAGAAATTGCTGGTATTATTGTAGATTTTAATTTAGTTAAATATCAAGAAGGAATCCGCGAACGCTATGGCAATCTCAAGTTAGATAGTTTAGATACTAGCGGCTATGCCTATAACGAACTGAAATTATGGCGGATTTTTACTGCTCAAAATGTCCGGGAAACTCATCAAGTTTTAGCACAAGTTCACGAACTGCCTAAAGAACATCTTAGACGGCTGCGAGAAAGCGACCAAGTAGAAGCAGTTGAATTAGAAGAATTAGAACGCCACAAAAGAGTTTATTTTGAACAGCCGATCCGTTCAGTTTTAGATGTTGTCAATAAAAAGCAAGATTATAAATATATTGTGATTTTGGGCGATCCTGGTTCCGGGAAGTCTACATTGTTGCAATTTCTGGCTTTGAATTGGGCTGAGTCACCACTGGATAATGTTATATCTTTACCAATTCCCTTGCTAATTGAATTACGCACTTATATGCGGCGACGGGAAGATAAAGAGTGCAATAATTTTCTAGAATTTTTTCATCAATGTAGTGGTGCTGTTCATCATCTCAATCAGCTTGAACTAGATAAACAATTAAAAGCTGGTAATGCCTTAGTGATGTTTGATGGTTTGGATGAGGTCTTTGACCCTGGTAAGCGAGAGGATGTCATTACTGATATTCATCGCTTTACTAATGACTATCCTGATGTGCAGGTAATTGTCACTTCTCGGATTATTGGCTATAAACCGCAACGATTGCTTAATGCTGAGTTTCGCCACTTTATCTTACAAGATTTAGACTCAGAACAAATTCAGGATTTTATCAACCGTTGGCATGAGTTAACTTTTACCGATGCAGTAGATAAGGTGAGAAAACGGGAACGGCTAAAAAGAGGAATTGCAGCTTCCAAATCTATTGCAGAATTGGCGGGAAATCCTCTGCTGTTGACGATGATGGCAATTCTGAATCGTAACCAAGAGCTACCAAGAGATAGAGCGGAGCTTTATAATCAAGCATCGCGGGTACTGCTACATCAATGGGATGTGGAGCGCGTTTTGATTGAAGATAAGAGATTAGACCCCAAGACTATTGATTATAAAGATAAGCAAGCGATGCTGCGTCAGCTTGCTTATCTGATGCAAACTAGTGAGAAAGGTTTGGCAGGTAATTTGATTAATGAAAATGATTTAGTCAAAGTTCTGACTGATTATCTCAAAACCATAGAATTTGATAAACCCAGAGATGTTGCGCGGGTGATGATTAATCAACTGCGGACTCGCAACTTTATGTTATGTTTCCTGGGTGCGGATTATTATGCTTTTGTGCATCGGACATTTTTAGAATATTTCTGTGCTTGGGAGTTTGTCTGGCAGTTTAAAGAAACGCAAACGCTGACTCTTGAGGAACTTAAGAATGAAGTTTTTGGCAAACACTGGCGAGATGAAAGTTGGCATGAGGTATTGCTGCTAATTGCGGGAATGATTGAGCCAAAATTTGTTGGTGAAATTCTTGAGTATTTAATGGTGCAAGATGGCGAAGAGGAAAAGTTTGTTAATCTCTTTTTAGCGGCTAAGTGTCTTGTAGAGGTGAGAAATCGCTCGGCGATCGCGTCAACTGCTACTAAATTACTTAACAAGCTAAAAGATTTAACTAAATATGACCTCTGGTACTATTACGTGCCCTATCAAGATGAAGAAGAAACTAAGCTAATTCAGGAAATTCATACTCAAGCAGTTGCAACAGTCGGCTCAATTTGGAAAGATAATCCTGATACATTACACTGGCTTAAAGACCTTGCTACTGTTGAGAAATCTGGAAATGTTCGACGTTCAGCCATCCAAGCATTGGCCAAGAATTTTAAAGATGACCCAGATACCCGCCCCATCTTCCAAGACCGCGCTACTACTGATAAATCTGAAAATGTACAACGTGCAGCCATTGTGGCATTGGCTAGAAATTTCCCAAATGATCCCGATACTCAAACCTTTTTTCTAGATTGCACCACTGCTGATAATTCCGATGTGCGATGTGCAGCCATACGAGCATTAGCTAGAAATTTTCCAGATGATGCCAATACCTGTACAATCCTTAAAGCTCACGTTTGTGCTGATAAATTTGCAAATGTGCGAATTGCAGCCATCCAAGCATTAACTAGAAATTTCCCAAATGACCCGGACACCCATACCATTCTCCAAGACCGTGCCATTGGTGACTATAATTCGGATGTACGACGTACAGCTATTGAAACATTAGCTAGCAATTTTCCAGATGACCCTAATACCTGCACAATCCTGCAAGACTGTGCCACCGATGATAAAAGTGAGGATGTGCGACTCGCAGCTATTCAAGCATTAGCTAGGAATTTCAAATATGACCTCAATATTTGCACAATCCTCCAAGACCGCGCTACTGCTGATAAGAATGAGGATGTGCGACTTGCGGCCATTCAAGCATTAGCTAGGAATTTCAAATATAATCCCAATACTTGCACAATCCTCCAAGATCGCACCACTGTTGATAAATCTAAGAATATACGAATTGCAGCCATCCAAACATTAGCTAGAAGTTTCAAATATGATCCTAATACTTGTACAATTCTTCAACACTGCGCCACTGATGATAAAAATGAGGATGTTAGGCTTGCAGCTATTCAAGCATTAGCCAGCAATTTTTCTGATGACACCAATACTGATACAATCCTGCAAGACTACACCACTTATGATATATCTGGGAATGTACGACTTGCAGCCATTGAAACATTAGCTAGCAATTTTCCAGATGACCCCAATACCTACACAATCCTTAAAAAACAAACCACACATGATGATTCGGATGTGCGATGTATAGCCATCCAAATATTAGCCAAGCACTTCAGGTATCAACCTGAGTTATTTGACACTTATTACAACTGCGCTTTCTGTGACCCTTTTGAACGTAAGCAAAGCAGGGACACTAACCCTCGGCGGATTGCACTAGAGATAATTATCAAGCAATATTCTCAACATCCCCAGACTTTACCACTGTTGCGTGACCGAGCAGAGAATGACCCAGATAAGAAAGTGCGGGAGTATGCTCAGAAAAAGTTGGCACAATTAGAGAAGTAAAAGAGCAGTGAAAATATGAACAACACAGAAGTTCGTCAGCAAATTAACCAATATCTAGATGGATTATCTTCAGAACGCTTACAACTGGTTGCTGATTTTTTAGCATATCTAGCAGATAAGGAGAGTGAAGATGCTACCAAAGAGTTACTTGATATCCCTGGATTTATTGAATCATTTGAAGAAGGTAAAAAAGATATTGCTGAAGGTCGGGTAAAAAGCTGGAGAACAATTCGGTCTGATGTATAACGTTGTGTTATCCGCTAAAGCCGAGGATATTTATGCTACAGCAGACCAAGCTTTAGCCAAAAAGGTTGCTAGATGCTTTGAGCAACTAGAACAAAATCCTCGGTTTCATCCTAATGTTAAACCTCTCAAAGGTGACTTTGCAGCTTATTATCGCTATCGCATTGGTAACTATCGAGTAATTTATCAAGTTGATGATGCAACAAATCAAGTTATGGTAACTACTATTGCTCATCGGCGAGAAGTTTATGAATAAATATGAAATATACAATTGTGATTCAATGGTCAGAAGAAGATCAATGTTATGTGGTTTCGCTACCTGAGTTTACGGATATAATGCAGCCTTGCACTCACGGAGAGACTTATGAAGAAGCTCTTAAAAATGCTCAAGAAGTTTTAGAAATGCTGATTGAATCATCTTTGGCTAATGGTGAACTTTTACCAGAACCTAAAACGCTAGGAAAGTCTTTGGAAGTTGCATAAAATTTAGGAATTAAAAAGGTAGCTTATGAACACATCTGTAAATACCACCAAAGTCTACGATGAAATTATAGAGTTTATTGCTGCTGGAACCACTCCCCAAAGCGTTATCGATTTCAAACTTTCAGATGCAGCCAAAGACCGTTTAGAGGATCTCGTTTACCGCGCAAAAACTGAAGGTCTTACAGGAAGTGACCAGCGAGAGTTAGATCATTTCCTCACGCTAGAGCATATTATGCTACTAGCAAAAGCAAAAGCTCGTCAGTACATCAGCGCAGAGTAAGTATTCAAAGTGTCTCGTCCATATATTAATGCAGAATTGCGGCGTTTAGTTAGCGATCGCGCCGAGCATATTTGCGAGTACTGTCTCGTCTCTGAAGAAGATAGATCGTCAGGTTGTTAAGTTGACCATATAATCAGCGTCAAACACGGCGGCGCTACAACAGAAGATAATCTCTGCTATGCCTGTATTTTCTGTAACCTGCAAAAAGGGACGGATTTAGGATCAATTAATTGGCAAACTGGCGAACTTGTACAGTTTTTTAACCCACGCAGAGACTTTTGGGGCGATCATTTTCGGCTAGATGAGGCTGTAATTCAGCATCAAACAGATATCGGTGAAGTTACCGCACGCATCCTAGATTTTAACGGCGATGAAAGGATTATAGAATGACAAGCTTTGATTGCATCTGGTCAGTATCGGCGCTAAAACAGATAAATAAATAGGTTATGATGTGCGATCGCATCCACCAATGGGAATTCTATACTTAGCTACACTTGCTACTTAACTCCTAGAACTTCCAAGGTAAATATACGATGGCCTATCAAAATATTACAGCCTCCCTTTCTGCACAAGATATCCAAGAAATTAAAGCCGCGCTACAGAAAGTCCAACAAAAGCTACCCTTTTTAGTTACTCTCAGCCCTGAAGAACGCCGTAAGGTAGTAAAAATGGGCGACAAAAGCCTAGCCTTTGTAAACAATAGTATCACTGCTGCTCAGTCGAACCGCGAAATCCTTCCAGCCACTTTTGATGTTGAAGAACTTGTTCGGGATTATCAATTAGCCGCAGCGCTGACCGAACTTTTAATCTCAATCCAGCAACTCAGCGAACAGGTAGATGATACCCTAATGGCTGTCGGTAGTGAAGCTATGACTAGCAGTTTGACTGTTTATGATTATGTCAAGACTGCATCAAAAAAGACTCCAGGCTTAAAGACTGTCGCTGAACAGTTAGGCGAACGCTTTAAAGCTATCAAAGGTAGACCTACTAAAGCTGCATCTGGTTCTTGAGTCTTTGAACTCCATTAATGCACCTCTGAACTCCATTAATGAGCCTTTGAACTCCATTAATGAGCCTTTGAACTCCATTAATGCACCTCTGAACTCCATTAATGAGCCTCTGAACTCCATTAATGCACCTCTGAACTCCATTAATGAGCCTCTGAACTCCATTAATGAGCCTCTGAACTCCATTAATGAGCCTCTGAACTCCATTAATGAGCCTTTGAACTCCATTAACAAATCTTCAGATACCTCGTTCCCAGTCTGTGGCTGGGAATGCCTATTTGCAGCCTCTACCTCCCGAATTCGCGGCAGAGTCGCAATGAAGTACATTTCTAGGTTCTACCTGGAACGAGATTTAAATCTGGAAACGAGATTTATAAAAATTTTGGCGATCGCTATTCCCACACATCTATATAATAAGAAAACAGTCGTGATGAGCGATAACTATATTTTGAAACGTATACATACATACAGACAGCAAATCCTAAAACAAAATAAAGAAAGCTGTCTTTCGCCTATCCAAATAATAAGATACTAATAGTAATAGGATATACAAAAAATAGATTTATAACTTTACCAAATTCATATTTGAGTGCATCTGAGTACAGCTTAATATATTGCAAAATATCTTGATAAAATCTTAGCAAATGCTTACGGGTAAAGTTTCTTGTAGCGCGAACATAAATTCTTAACCCCTGCCCCAAAAATACTAGTACCCCCATCATTAAATACTAGTGCCCCTACCCCAAGATAAATTTTAAGTTTATTTGGAGTCGGGGTTTCGGTGTTTGAGTACAACCTCAATCAATCCAATAAATCCAATCAGCATTGGGTTTTCTATCGAGTCGGATGTCACCTGATATAAGCATAAAAATAGCAGATGACTCTCTTACCAGATAGACATTACCGATGCAACAGTCTTTAGACAGTATTAGCGATCCCCCAAGTACCAAAACGCAGGATTCTGCCCGTACATCCATGCTGAAAAATTTACTCTCTGGCGTTTTTTTTGAGCCATTATTGAGTGATTTTCGCATTATTTTTGAGCGCGATCCCGCAGCACGTAATTGGCTAGAAGTGGTGTTTTGCTACCCTGGATTACACGCGCTATGTTTGCATCGTCTTGCTCACTGGTTATATTGTCGAGGAGTGGGTTTCATCCCCCGTTTAATTTCTCATTTGGGGCGATTTTTGACAGGAATTGAAATTCACCCAGGTGCAGAGATTGGTCAAGGCGTGTTTATCGACCACGGAATGGGAGTAGTCATTGGCGAAACTGCAATCGTCGGCGACTATACACTGATTTATCAGGGCGTCACCCTTGGCGGAACTGGTAAAGAAACTGGTAAGCGTCATCCCACAGTCGGCAAAAATGCAGTGATTGGGGCGGGTGCGAAAGTTTTGGGTAATCTGCAAATTGGCGATCGCGTCCGTATTGGCGCAGGTTCCGTTGTCTTGCAGAATGTCCCCAGCGATCGCACTGTTGTAGGCGTTCCCGGTCGAATTATTTCTCGCAACGAAAGCGCTAGCCTTTCTCCTTTAGAACATGGAAAGCTACCCGATGTGGAAGCAACCGTGATTCGTTCTTTGCTCTCGCGCATCGAACAACTCGAAAAACAACTGCAAACTTTAGGCGTTAAGAGTCATTAGCCATTGGTCACTTGTACTGAGCGTAGTCGTTCGCGTAGCGTCTCGCAGAGAAGTATTGGTCATTTGCAAATGACAACAGACAAATGAGAAAGGACGACTTACAAATGACAAAGGACAACTGACAAATGACAAATGACACTTTAGGCGATCAAGTTTTGCAGATTCCTTTGAGCGATCGCTGGCGAATCTATCACCGTTTGCAAGAGTTAAAAATTAATTGCTCTTGTCCCCCCGATGGTTCTTTGCGAGTGCAAGTGAACAATTTGCTGGAAGTAATTCTAATTCGTAGTACAGTTATGCAACTTCTTGCTTCTCGTCACGAATTATTAGAATGGCTAGAGCGTTGCTGGTATTACAGTGATGAGTCATGATTATTTCAAAAAGACCTAATTTAGGCACGATTAATCTTGAATTCATGACGCAAGCACTGAACTTCATCCTTTTTGTTCATAGATGCACAAAGCTCAAATAGGTTTAGAGTTTGAAGCTACTGTCCGCTAGCAGAATTTATTGCAGACTGAGATGGATTAGATGGGGTTGAGATTTTGTTGGGTCTACTAAATCTGAAACTTCCCTGACATATAGCAACAATTAAAAAGGCGAAATTCCCAAATATAAATTGGATTTTCTAATTTTTAACCTTTTCCCAAATTAAGAAATTGAAAGTTCAATTATGGCGACTCGGAACAGAGATATAAAACTCCTCAATTTTTTGCACAATGAACTTGAACTTTCAAATGCCGATATTGCTGTAGCTCTGCGACACCGTGAATTAGAAAATGGCCCGCTACCGATGCTTCTGTGGCAGTATGGTTTCGTTGACTTGGAGCAGCTAGGAAAAATTTTTGATTGGCTAGCAGACCAAAGTTAGCGAATTTGCACCTCTTAGTGTTGAGTACCATTACCTGCCTAAATTACACCAAAATGCACTAGAAAAGATGAGGTTACGAAGATGATTACATCCTTAATTGCTGGCTTCTGCGTATTACTTTGTTCTGGATTTGCTAATAGTTATATTAGTTCATTGCTACTCGATGACATTTCAACTGACATCGGTAAAAACGATTAGTAATTTATACATTGTTTTAGTTCCCTGCCATACAGATGTAATGCTAATAATGGGGCAATAATTAAGGATCATGTATCCTACATTATGAATTGTGATATTTTTAGCATTTACCATCACGAGGGATTGTAGAGGGAAAGGATATTAAGAATACTTCCAAGAGAGGGATATTTGCAATGAATCAAATCATAATTAATGACACTACATTACGTGATGGCGAACAAGCAGCAGGTGTTGCCTTTACTCTACAAGAAAAAGTAGCGATCGCTAAGTTTCTCGATGCCATTGGTATACCGGAATTAGAAGTAGGGATACCGGCAATGGGCGACGAAGAAACGCGGGCGATCGCCGCAATTTCTAACTTAGGTTTACAAGCAAAACTCTTAGGCTGGAACCGTGCTGTCATTTCAGATATCAAAGCTTCCATCGCTTGTGGTTTGAATCGGGTGCATATTGCTATTCCCGTCTCTGGTATCCAAATTGCCACTAAATTTCATGGTCAGTGGCGAGTAAGTTTGCAAAAACTCAAAGACTCAATCCACTTCGCCCTTGACCAAGGTCTTTGGGTCGCAGTCGGCGGAGAAGATTCTTCTAGAGCTGATGAAAACTTCCTCTTAGATGTAGCACTTTATGCTCAAGACTGGGGTGCATCCCGCTTCCGCTTCTGCGACACCGTGGGAGTTCTCGACCCCTTCACCACCTACACCAAAGTCCAAAGGCTGGTTTCAGCGTTGACGATTCCCCTAGAAATCCACACGCATAATGATTTTGGTCTGGCAACTGCCAATGCCCTTGCTGGTATCAAAGCCGGAGCATCATCAGTGAATACCACAGTCAACGGATTAGGTGAACGGGCGGGAAATGCAGCATTAGAAGAAGTCGTCATGGCGATTAAACGCATCTACGGCGTTAATTTGGGCATTGACACACCCAGTTTGCTGGAACTGTCTCAACTAGTTGCAGCCGCATCAGGAGCTAGCGTACCACCTTGGAAAGCGATCGTTGGCGAAAACACTTTTGCTCACGAATCTGGCATCCATGCTCACGGAGTATTGCAAAACCCCATCACCTACGAACCATTTGCACCCGAAGAAGTGGGTTGGGAACGGCGTTTAGTAGTAGGAAAACATTCTGGACGGCATTTAGTTGCTAACTTACTAGAACAGCATGGAATTTTCTTGAATTCCCAAGAAACCCAATCTGTTTTAGACGCAGTGCGCCATCAATCGGTACAGAAAAAACGCAGTTTGACGACAGAAGAATTATTGAATTTGGTCAGAGAACAGAGGTACTCTCATGCAACGCGATGAATTAGAACTAAACTTGCCACCTGCTTTTGAAATTGGTGAAAAAGTCAGAGTTCGTAAACTGCTAAAAAACGATGGTACCTTTCCTGGTAAGGAAGTCGGCCAAGTTTTAGTCAACAAAGGAGATATCGGTTACATAGCGAGTATAGGCACATATTTGCAGACTTCCTATATATATGCTGTGCATTTCTTAGAAACAGGGTTTGTCGTCGGCTGTAAGAAAAAAGAACTAGAATCGGTTGAGGAGTCTCATGAAAGTAATGCTACGGATGAATGATGCCGGCACTTTAGTAGTTTACGTTGCTAAAAAAGACCTGGAAGAAGAAGTCGTCAAACAAATCGATGGAAACGATGGCAAGATTCTCACCCTAGCAAATGGTTGGGAATTAGAATTTCGTGAATTGCCAGACACAGCAAATTTACCTCAAACAGTAGAAGCTAAACGCCTAGCTTAAAAATAGTTAGGAGTTAAGAGTTATAAGTTAAGAGTTATGAGTTAAGAGTTATGAATTATTAACTCCTAACTCCTCACTCCTCACTTCTAACTCCTCACTCCTCACTTCTAACTCCTCACTCCTAACTCCCCACTCCTAACTTTTTATCAATCATGGGTAACAAATATTTGACGTTATCAGAATTGAACCTTGAGGGACAGTTACTAGGTTTTGTTGGCGGTGAACCAGGAAAATATAAATACTTGCAATTGGCAGTTCCATCTGGAGATGTGGAAATTAAACTGCCTAAAGAGTTGCGGCGGTTACTAAGTTCATCCTTAGTTCCTGGTCAGAAAATTCGCGTTTGTGGTCATAGTAAGATAGACTCGCGCACAAGTAAAATTAAAATTAAAGCCTATAAGGTGATACCAATTGATGCGTGTCCAAAGCAAGATTTACCACCTCAACCCAAAGCGAGGATTATGGTATGTCAAAAGGGCGGTTGCTTGAAACGTGGTGGTAAAGGTTTATTATCAGAATTAGAAAAAACTTTGTGCGATCGCGGTTTGCTAGACAAAGTTAGCATTGAACATACTAGTTGCCAAAAATGCTGTGGTAGCGCTCCCAACTGTGTTTTACAGCTTGGTAAAAAGAAATACAAGAATATTCATCCAGAAGCGATCGCAACTTTGCTAGAAAGTCACTTAACAGAGTAATAATCTTCTCTAGTTATTCTTAAGATAATACATAAATTTGTAGGGGTAAAATTTTTACCCCTATTTTTGTTGGTATAGTATAGCACCCTTGTCAAACTGCGATCGGCTAAGTTATAACTGCTGCAACGTTAGTAACACCGAATATAAACATAACTTATAAAACTTTCCAGTAGTCTTGTTCAACTTGTTCTAGCAGGACTACAACCTTAGATTATTTTGTATAAATTTTCTGCAATTACCTTAAGTACTTAGAAATAAATGTCTTTGTTCACAAATTTACTCAATCTGCATTCAGGAAACAAACCGCGTGAAGATTTTTTTACTGAGATTGTTGCTTATTTTTTATCCTTGAATAAGGATATTTTAATTGATTGGCTAAAGCATCACTCAATCATTAGTGATGATAATTATTCCAGCATCAAGATTTCAACCCAACAAGAACACCAAGGACTTGAAACCCATACTGAAGATAGTAGATTGGACATTGTAGTTGAACTATCAACTGGTTTAAATACAGATGTAATATTTATTGAATCAAAAATTGGTTCTCGTGATAGCAACAATGCATTAAAAAAATATGCTGATATTTTGAGTAATTTACCAAATGTCAGACATCGAATTTTAATTTACATCACCCGTGATTATGATCCAAAAGAAGAAATCAAGGAATATGATTATGCTCCAAAACCAGCAATCAAAGAGTATTGCCTTGAGTTATCACCCAAGATAAATTTCTTCCAACTGAGGTGGTATCAGTTTTATAGCTTCTTGAAAGACCGCGCGTCTGATATCTTAGCTCAAGAAATACTAATTTTTATGAGGAATAACAGAATGTCTCACACTAATCAATTTTCATCAGTTGACTTATTGACAATGGTGAATTACAACAAAACTCTCCTTCTTATGGAATCAACTCTCAGTGAAGAAGTACAGCAGGAATTCAAGCTAGCTTTTGGAGGTGTTATCAAAGGCGCAGCAAGTAGGACTCAATGGAAATGGGACGAGAGATATATTATCTACACCCACTTTTCTCCCTCAACATGGGACTTATGGTGTGGTCTTGGATACTTCAATTTAAATCCAAATAATTTAACTGATTATCCATATTTAGGTATATTTTTGCAGGTTTCTCATAGATTTGGACAACGCCCAAAAATTATTGAATCTATGCAAAAAATAATTAACGATAAACCCAATTTATGGACTCCTAGCAATTTAAAAGTTTTGCCAGCATGGTCAGGTATTTATTATCGAAAAAGCTTACAAGATTTTTTATCTGAAGAAAACCACGTATCTGCTATTAAATCATTTTTCCAAGAGTCAATAAAGGAATTAAAAACGGTTCAGGAACAATATTTTGATTTTCCTTGGAAGGGTGTAAGTATAGAAGCAACTACAGAAACTGATAAAGAAGACCCATATATTTTATCATCTTCTATCGGTGAAGTTTAATCAGCGAGAGCTTGCAGAAGAACTAGCAGCTTGTCTGCTTGTGTTTGAAAAATGTCATAAGCGTTACCGAGATTCTTTAAAGAATTGCCTGAGTAGTTTTGTATTTGATAATTATCTTATAAAAAAAATGTCCTTGCTAAAAAGTAAGGACATTGAAGTTTACCTATTTAATCTTTAGTGAGGAAATCTATACAGCTTGGGATACTTTTCGCTTAAGCTGTATCCAAAATTTCATGACTCCAGCTATCATTTATTACGAGATAAAGTAGTCTTTTATCTTGTCCATAATCACTGAAGAGAAATCAAGCCCTATTGCGAATAGTCCCTACCCAATTGCTACGCTAATTTCTTGCGTAGCTTGGTACCAGCCAAAGCCAGACCGACGATTCCTAAACCAGCGAGACTAGCAGGCTCAGGAGTCGATTGGACAATAGAAGATTTCTTGAATTCAAATGCAATGGTTTGTGTGCCATTAAATTTGCTGGCATCATAGCCAGTGGTTAGCAACTGCTGGGTTATATTACCCTGCGCTAAAAACGAGATTCCACTCAGATAATTTCCAGAGTTGATGACATTGAGATTAAATGTATTGTCCTTGCCGTTATTGGTAAAGTAACTATTGGTCAAATCACCATAACCGACAATACCACCACCTTGTTTTACCTGACTTTCGTAAGAATTCCCTCCTCCTGCTAAACCACCATATGTAGCAATGGTGTAGCCTTCTTTGATATTAGTAACTGTCTTTGCCTGAACATTACTATAAACACCTAGTTGTTGTACCCCTGAAGCATTCGCTGAAGCGAAATGAATACCAAACAAATCTCCGCTGCTCATAGCATTGCCAAAGGTCTTACCGGCCATATTGAAGAACAAATCACCATATCCAATCTGACCACCAGCAGCACCCTGTTCAGCCTCTCCTGTTAACTTCATATTGCCATTGATTGCCACAATGACGCTGGTAGCAGTTTCTTTGATAGCCATACCAGAGATATCGTAGGGATTTACTTTCCCTGGCGCGGCACCAACCCAGTAATTCCCGTTCATCCCATCTTTGTTTGAATCAAATGCATACTGCCACCCGTTAGCATCAGTGGAGTTTTTACCCATCAAAAGACCGGTAGTGTCGTTCAGACACTCCAAAGAGATGCTAAATGCTGTTCCCTTTAAGTCTGAGGCATAGGCTCCTTGACCAGCCACAAAGAAGATTCCAAAAGTAGCAATACCAACCTTCAGTAAATTGAATAAGTTTTGAGTTTTCATTATTTATAAATTGATTGATTTAGAGAATCACAATTTTTTGGACTCCTCTATTTGTAATTGGAATTACAAAAATATAAAAGCGTGATTTTTCGGAAAATATAATTTGGATAACTTAACGTTAATTTTATAAAACTCAAATAAAGAATGACATATTTAGTTACAATTGCCTTTATCTAACCCAATTGTATTAAAGTGAAATAGCAGCAAAGCCAAGTAGGTCTAGTAGCCTACGATTATCTGCACCCATTGAATTAGATAGTTTTAAAAAACTTTTGGGTTTGTGTAAGCTTAATAAACCATATCCCGCCAGCATCTCCGTACAAAGCATCTAAACGCGCGATCTACTTTAGAAAGTAATATCCGATTTGGATGAACACTTGGGCATTTACATTGCAACTTGCTATTTAAGGAAGTCAGGAGACAGGGGTCGAAATGAATAAGCCTCCTGACGACTGACACCTTTATTCTGGTTCTAGCAAAAAATGCAACCTTTCTAATCAAATCAAACCTTCCAACGCGTGTTGCAAATCGTTCGTTATATCAGCAACAGCTTGTCTAGCACCCAACCGATTTTCCTTATATACCGGGTAACGCTCAGAAATAGATATGGGTTCACCCACAGTTATTTTTACTTTTTGCTTACCTAATTGCGGACGCTCCACAGTTTTGTTGCCTTTGATTTTAGCAATCATTTGCCATAAAATTAAAGTCGTCTCAGCAAATCTTTCTGCTGTTGGATTTTCACGAATATAATTACCAGAAACAGCCACAAAACTTTCTACTAAACGCATATGCCACATCCGCGCATTCGCTTCTTCAGCAATGCGATCGCCTAAAGCTCTTTCAACCGCAGATACTCCTTTGACATCTTTAAATTCTTCTCTAAATATATAATTCCAACCTGCTTGTTCGACTCGTCGGCAACGGTCACTCAAACTACCTTTTGACTGCAAATTAAAATACTGTTCTGAGATGAGCAATGCTGCATTCAATAAAGCTTGTAAACGAACTGCTAATGCTTCATTTCTATCAGGAATTTGCCCGTTGACAATCTTGGGATCTGGCAGTTTTTGATGATAAAACCGGGTGTAAAATTCCTCCATGAGTAAAAGTAAATGTTCTGCCAAAGTCAATAACCGGGGATAAAGCGACTCTATAGAAGTATTTTCTGCTGGATTCACAGGTAAACCACTAGCCGCTTCCAATTCACTTAAAAGATTAGCGATCGCATCCCAAGGAGCATCAACGTAACTATATTTAATCCCAACTGGTACAATTAAAACCTGTTGGTCGCTTCCAGCTTTTTGCAAATCTTCAGCACACCAAAAGCCTAATTGGGCGATACCAGGTTCTAGGGGGCTAATATTCTCCGATAAACCATTGGTTGCACCCTCTGGCGCAGCCGCCATTGGGAATTTGCCATTGGCGAACAAGTCACGCGCCGAACGTAACCCCGTCCCAGTCAGCCTTACCTCGCTGAATCGGAGTCCCACCTAAACGAGAAGCAATCCAGCCAACGTAAGAACCTGCCCAGAGAGGAATACCGCGATCGTAGATAAAATGAGCGTGAATGGGATATTGTAGTTTTGTACCTTGCGATCGCGCTGTCTTTGGTACGATTTGAGATAGCAAGTAACCTAAACAAAACGGATCGTCTGTTTTGGGATGGCGAAATGCCAGTATAAAACGGATTTTACCCTCCTGACACTGGCGATAAAGATCCACTAGAACCTCTACGTTATCTGCTTCAATTTGGCTAATAGGTGTTTGCCAGTTTATCCAACTGGGTAGTAATAGATGGACAACTCTTAGCAATAAAGGGTTAAACGCGGGAGGAATAAATTCTAAGGGTGCCTGTGCTTGATAAATTACATCTGCCAAAGTAGTTTCTCCTAAAGATGCCCTGATTATAATCGCCTGATGGTTATTTTTTTAAGATATCCTAACGGCTGTAATATGCCCTGAGTAATGAAGTCAAAGTAAAACTGGCCTATTGTGCTGTGCTTGGCACATTACTCAGCTTAGAAAACTAGGATACCTTCTTAGTCTACGCAGATTATTTTAATGAAGCGTACTTACGCAGACTTATAAAGTATTTTCTGCTGCAATGGAAAGTGTTGGCAGATGTGGAGATTTAGCAGCACTTGCAAACTTAATAACAAGAAAGACTCAAACTAAATCCTGGCAATACATCTTCACCCGATAATTGTGTGGGTAAATTTTGCACTTTCGTATCTTGTTTTTGGCGATAAATTTCTACTTGCTGCTGTTGAGGGTTAATTAACCATGCCAATTGCACCCCTGCATCTATATATTCTTGCATTTTGGAACGCAACATTTCCAAATCATCTGTTGCTGACCTTAATTCAATCACAAAATCGGGTGCAATGGGGGGAAATTTGCGTCTTTGTTCGGGTGTAAGTGCTTGCCAACGTTCTCGTTGAACCCAAGCGGCATCTGGGGAACGGTCAGCACCATTAGGTAATTTGAATATAGTAGAAGAACTGAAAGTGTAACCGAGGCCAGTTTGCCGATTCCAGATTCCTAGATCGATAATTAAATCTGCTTCTCGATTGCCGCTTTCACCTCCAACGGGGGACATGATGATTAATTCTCCCTTGGCAGTGCGTTCAAATTTCAATTCGCGGTTATTTTGACATAAGTGATAAAATTGTTCGTCACTCAAGTGAACGGTGTCTAGTTTTAATGTCAAAGGACTCATAACCTAGACCTAGATTAAATAGTTGCAAAGATTATATCATGCGATATCTTAATGGCTGTAAGATGCCGACCGCACACCACGCAAGTTCAAAAACTAAGATGCTTTTCTGACGCGCGATTTCTAATCGCCAGTTGGTTTATAAAGAAATTAGAGATTCTGGAAAGGGAATAAACGATGCGACTTTCACAAATGTTATTTGTTACACTGCGGGACGATCCGGCTGATGCTGAGATTCCCAGTCATAAATTATTACTCCGTGCAGGTTACATTCGTCGCATCGGTAGTGGTATCTATGCTTATTTGCCTCTAATGTGGCGGGTACTGCAAAAAGTTTCCCAAATTGTGCGGGAAGAAATGAACGCTACAGGCGCACAAGAATGTCTCCTACCACAATTACAACCTGCTGATTTATGGAAGGAATCGGGACGCTGGGACACTTATACCAAAGCTGAGGGGATTATGTTTTCCTTAATTGACCGCCGCGAGCAACAATTAGGATTAGGCCCAACTCATGAGGAAGTAATTACAGCGATCGCTCGTGATATGATTCGCTCTTATCGCCAGCTACCACTAAATCTCTACCAAATTCAAACCAAATTCCGCGATGAAATTCGTCCCCGCTTTGGTTTAATGCGCGGACGAGAGTTTATCATGAAGGACGCCTATTCTTTCCATACCGATGAAGCTAGCCTGAAAGAAACTTACCAGGATATGTATAAAGCCTACAGCAATATCCTGCGGCGTTCTGGTTTAGCTTTTCGGGCAGTGGAAGCTGATTCTGGTGCAATTGGTGGTTCTGGTTCTACAGAATTTATGATTTTGGCGGAAGCTGGCGAAGATGAAGTTCTCTACACTGAGGATGGTAAATACGCAGCTAATGTAGAAAAGGCTGTTTCTTTACCAATTGACGCCGAAACCTCACGGTTTACAACCTATGAGAAACGCGATACACCTGGAACAGAAACGATTGAAAAGGTGTGTCAACTCCTCAACTGTTCTGCGACTCAATTGGTGAAAAATGTCCTTTATCAGACAGTTTATGATAATGGTGTAACGGTGTTAGTTCTGGTAAGCATTCGAGGCGATCAGGAAGTTAATGAGGTCAAATTGCAAAATGAACTGACTAAATTAGCTTCTGAATATGGCGCTAAAACGATTATTAGTTTGAATGTACCAAATGTAGAAGCCCAGCAAGCATGGACAACTAAATCTCTGCCTTTAGGCTACATTGCGCCAGATATCGCAGATGAGTATATTACTGCTAATAAACAGATCCATCCCAAGTTTTTGCGCTTGGTGGATCGAACAGCAGTTGATTTAAAAAACTTTATTACAGGCGCAAATGAAGCTGGTTATCACGTAGTTGGTGCTAATTGGGATGAGCAATTTAAGTTACCAGAGAGAGTAGTAGATATTCGTAAGTCAAGACCAGGCGATCGCGCCATTCATAATCCAGAACAAATCCTACAAAGCGCCCGTGGAGTTGAAGCAGGTCATATCTTCCAATTAGGTACGAAATACTCTCAAGCGATGGGTGCAACTTATACCAACGAACAGGGTGAAGAAAAGCCGCTAGTGATGGGTTGTTTTGGTGTCGGTGTGTCACGATTAGCCCAAGCTGCCGTCGAGCAATCTTACGATAAAGATGGGATTATTTGGCCAGTTGCGATCGCACCTTATCACGCGATCGTCACAATCCCTAACATTAAAGATACTCAACAAATCGAAATCGCTCAAAAACTTTACACAGAACTCAATCAAGCCGGAATTGAAACCCTACTGGATGACCGCGACGAACGGGCGGGAGTGAAATTTAAAGATGCTGATTTAATTGGCATACCTTATAGAATTGTAACCGGGCGGGCGATCGCTAATGGCAAAGTTGAAGTTGTAGAAAGAGCCACCCGTAAATCTCAAGAAATTGCCATTGATGAAGTGACAACAACACTCAAAGGTTGGATTACAGAAGCAATAGGGCATTAGGAGTGCTGTTAGCGTCAGCGGGGCGTTTAGCCCGTGCTGAGTTAAGAGTAGAGACGCGATTAATCGCGTCTGTACAAGAGTTAAGAGTTATAGGGCTAGGTTAGGAGTTTTGTTTATCCCCTTGTCCTTTTGTCCCCAACTTCTAAGTAGATAGATGCAAATAAAGATAACCAGTGTTCGCGCAGCGTCTCCTTCAGGAGAGGGTTGTCATTTGTCACTTGTACTGAGCGTAGTCGAAGTATTTGTCCTTATTCATTTGTAAGGGTTTTAGGTATATTTACATTTCGTAACCTAGTTAGGTTTTTTCTCGCCGACTTACTTAACTCCTAACTCCTAACTCCTAACTCTTAACTTTTCACTCTCGATTCTCAAAAATTTACATAATTTGGTAGGTGACGGATTAGAAATAAAAATTCTAAAATTGAATTAGGGGCTTACAGAATTAAGAAGCATTTAAGCCGCCTCTAGATTGTGGGAAACTCTCTACTTATAAGTATCGTCTTTAACCAGGCTGCTCCTCACATAACTACCATATCAGCCCTCAGTTAGGAAGGTTTTGAACATGAAAGACCAACAAGGATCTAATCGTATTTCTTCAGGCGTAATTGCAGCTGTATCAGCAGCGGTTGTAGCGGTGGGTGGCGGTGTAGCTTGGTTTACCACACAATCCAACAATCCTCCCACACCGTCAAACCCTTCTAGCCGAATTGAACAGCCAGCACAGCCATCAACTAGGCAGCCAGCTAATGAGCAAACCCCCAACGTTTATTGGCTAAGACCAAAAGACAAAAATGTTGCTTTGGTTCCCCAGCCTGTTAAAGTAGCTTCTGTACTACCCAACCAGGCTTTAGAAGCAGCTTTCCAAAGTTTGTTAGCAGGCCCAACAGAAGGAACAGATTCTACAACCATACCCAAAGGAACCAAGCTATTGGGGCTGAAGGCGGAAAAAGATGAAGTTCGCGTTAATTTATCTGAAGATTTTACTAGCGGTGGTGGTAGCACTTCAATGATGGGCCGCGTGGGACAAGTTGTTTACACTGCAACAACTTTAAATCCCAAAGCCAAAGTGTACATTGACGTAAACGGCAAACCGTTGGATGTTTTAGGCGGTGAGGGTCTAGAGTTACAACAACCACTCACTCGCGAACAGTTTCAAAAAGATTATCCGCTTTAGTCATTAGTCATTAGTCATTGGTCATAAGTTTTTTACAAATGACAACTGACAAATGACAAAGGACAAAAGACCTAACGTTTGCTATTTAATACGCGAAAATTACGGGCTTGCTGCTCCAACCTTGTGGCGAGGCGATCGCAAACCCGATTACACAACTCAAAAATCATTTGATCTTCCACCCGGTAATAGGCGCAAGTTCCTTCACTGCGGCGGCTAAGGATACCTGCTTGCCACATTACCTTCAGGTGCTTTGACACATTTGCCTGAGAAGTCTGTGTTGCCTCTACCAACTCTTGCACGCATTTTTCTTCATCCCGTAATAAGTGTAGCAGCCGTAGGCGCATTGGCTCACTTAATAGGCTGAAGTATTCAGCTACTTGTTGCACCACTTCTGGTGGTAAAGGCAACGTTTGTTTCATCAGGGTTGACCCACAAGGACTGAAAGTTTTAACAATGACTCATGTCATATATACATTAATACTTAATCAGGGTTAATTCGCATCAAAGGTTGACCATATTCTACAGCGTCGCCATTTTGGAGGAGAATTTCCATCACCTGTCCAGAGACTTCGGCTTCGATTTCATTCATCAGCTTCATGGCTTCAATGATACAGACTGTTTGACCCTTGCGGACGCGATCGCCCACTTCCACAAATGCCGCTTCCCCAGGCGCAGGAGCGCGATAAAACGTTCCTACCATTGGGGAAGGCACTTCTACTAATCTCTGGTCAATGGTTGAGGGAGAATTTACTGATAACTGCATTTGTGTGCTAGTTCCAGTATTCTCAAATACACGAGATGTGGACATCTCCGTTACCTGACTTCCGCTCATCTGGTTTCCCCCAGATGAACCTGATGTCAAGCCTGAACCTACCACACCGCCTAAAGTCCCTTGACCCTACCGACAACATCTGATTGCTAATGCTCACAGCCTTACGGACTGTTAGCTCAAAATCATCGCTTTTGAGCGTGACTTCTGCAATATCTGTTTGTGCGATAGTTGCCAAAAGTTGGCGGATTTCATTAAAGTCCAATGGCACAGTTTTTATTACCTCGACCTATCCGTAAATGAGCATCTTAAGTGTGGCAGGGAATTAATCCCTATGTAGGGATTTAAATCGGGACTTGCATCTTTGTAGAGATGAAAGTTATTCCCTGCTGATATATTTGTCTTCCTGAGTATCAACCTTGATGCGTTCTCCTTGAGAAATAAACAAAGGAACCATCACAACTGCACCAGTTTCTAGAGTTGCTGGTTTTGAGCCACCTGTAGCGGTATCACCTTTTAAACCTGGATCTGTTTGGACAATTTCTAGAACCACAGACTTAGGTAACTCTACTCCCAGAACTTGGTCGCCCCACTTAATCACTTCGGCTTCCATACCTTCCTTCAGGTACTTGACGCGATCGCCAATTTGTTCGCGAGTCAATCTGCCTTCTTCGTAGGTTTCCATATCCATAAAGACAAACTCATCGCCTTCTTTATAGGTATGCTGCATCGTGCTTTTTTCTAGAGTGGCTTGCGGCACTGTTTCCCCTGCGCGGAACGTTTTTTCCATAACGTTCCCACTCTGGACATTTTTTAGCTTAGTTCGTACAAAGGCAGAACCTTTGCCTGGTTTGACGTGCAAGAATTCAAGCACTCGCCATACAGACCCATCCAATACAATTGAAACACCGGGTCGAAAGTCGTTACTGGAGATCATGAAACTTTCAAATTTTGGAAGACAATCGGCATTTATTGTACCCTTCAAGCGGAGTAATTAGCTATTTAGTCACGGGGCATTGGGCATTATGAGTGCTGTTAGCGATAGCGGGGGGTTTAGCCCGTGCTGTTAGCGTCAGCGGGGCGTTTAGCCCGTGCTGAGTTAGGAGTTAGGAGTTTTGTTTATTTCCTTGTCACCTCGCTCACTCACTCCCTCACTCCCCCCATCCACTTGCATTTATTTTCACTCAGCACTCAGCACTCAGCACTCAGTACTCAGCACTCAGCACTCATACTGTGGGAAGATTATTTATGGGTTACGTCCAGTCAACAATTCACTGCTGCATTTGAGTTATCCCATGCTTAACTTATTAAAATCCTGGCTGAAGAACAGCCTAATGGCAATACTGCTGATAACAATATTTTTAGGCATAACTACAGCTGGGTGGACTCCCTCCAGTAGCGCCGCACTGCCAGCCGGCAATGCAATTACCGACGGAAAGGCTTTGTTGCGGTATGCACTCCCGATAGATAACAAATCTGTGCGGCAACTACAAGGCAGCTTAGAGGACATCTCTGCCCAACTGCGGGCGAATCGGCGTTGGGGTGCTATTTCCAAAGACATCAGCCAAGCATCCCGCATTCTCGATAAACCTTCCCAAATCTTAACAAGCGTTCCTGAAGAACGCCAACCCCAAGCTGAAGCTTGGATTACCGAGTTGAAATCTGGGGTGAGTAAATTACAAGAATTGGCGAACAGCAAAGATAAAGAACAAATTCTGCAAGAGAGAAGCAAACTTTTGAATCTTGTTACTCAGCTAGAAGAGTCAATGGTGAAACAATTTCCCTTTGAAGTGCCTGCTGAGTACAGTAATCTGCCGCAACTTAAAGGTCGTGCCACTATAGAAATCAAAACTAACAAAGGTGATTTGTCCCTTGTCGTAGATGGTTACAGCGCTCCTGTGACTGCTGGTAATTTTGTAGATTTGGTGCAGAGGGGTTTTTATAATGACTTAGAATTTACCCGTTCTGAAGAATCTTACTTTTTGCAAACTGGAGATCCTGCTGGTAAAGATGTGGGTTTCATTGACCCAAAAACGGGCAAATATCGCGCTATTCCCTTAGAAATCTTAGTTCAAGGAGATAAAGCACCTACTTATGGCATTACTCTAGAAGAAGCTGGTCGTTACGTTGATATGCCAGTTCTACCTTTTTCTGCGTTTGGTGCAGTAGTGATGGCTCGTCCCGAAAGTGAAGTAAATGGTGGTTCATCACAATTTTTCTTCTTTTTGTTTGAACCAGAACTCACCCCCGCCGGACGCAATCTATTGGATGGTCGTTATGCCGTTTTTGGCTATCTCACCGAAGGTAAAGAAGTTTTGGATAAACTGAAGGCTGGTGACAAAATTGAATCGGCAACCGTGGTTCAAGGAATAGAAAATTTGGTTCAGCCGCAAGCTGCATAAGATAGGGCAAGGGAGCAGGGGAAAATAATCTTGTACAGACGCGATTAATCGCGTCTCCCCTGATTCAGATTTCCAGCGGTGAATATCCGATCGACTGCGATCGCCATTTCTGGAAAAGTCCGCGATATAATTTGCTGGGTATCAGTAAAAACTGTTTCTTCGTAAAATCCATCTTCCAGTAGTAACACTGAAACTTTTGTTGCCAGTGGGTCTACAATCCAATATTCAGGAACCTCTAAAGCAGCATATTCCGACCGTTTATAACGATAGTCTCGTTTCATCGACTCTGGACTGACCATCTCGACAATTAGTAACGGTGGTGACTCAAATACTGCTGAAGCATTCAACAATTCTCTAGCTTGTTCCAGTGTCACTAGACACAAATCAGTCAACCTAGATTTATTTCTACCCGTTCTCACGCCACTTTCTCGAAAAGTCAGCCAAGTAGAGTTACAACGTTTAATTTCTGCTTTCAAGGCAGTATCCAAAAAATCGACAATCAGAAAATGTTCAATCGTAGGTGGATTCATTAGCTCTAGCTTGCCATCCACCAGTTCATAATGGAAACCGTTGCTATCATCATAGGTTAAATACTCCTCAAATGTGATGCTGGTTACTGGTGTTGTGACCATTCCAACTGACTCCTAGACAATACCCTTATCTTAAACAGTAAAGTAAATCATCAGTTTTCTTCGTAATTTTGCAACACGGAAAACCGATTGTGAACAGTGAGTTATCTTCTCAACAAGTAAAAGACATTGGCGAACAAGGTCTTTTAGAAAGATTACAGCGTTTCTGCCCACCAGAAATTATCGGCGATGATGCCGCAGTACTTGAAACTGCATCAGGGCAATCTTTGGTAGTGACTACAGATGTACTGGTTGATGGCGTACATTTTAGCAACATCACCACTTCCCCAGAAGATGCTGGTTGGCGAGCTGTTGCTGCCAATTTATCAGATTTAGCCGCAATGGGTGCTTCCCCATTGGGAATCACTGTCGGGTTGGGACTACCCAGTAAACTTAAGGTGAGTTGGGTAGAACGCTTGTACCAGGGAATGACGGAATGCTTGCAAAAATACAATACCCCAATTGTTGGGGGTGATGTGGTGCGATCGCCTGTTACTACTCTGGCAATTACCGCTTTTGGTCAAGTTAACCCTAGTCAAATTATCCGCCGTTCTGCTGCTGTTGTAGGTGATGCGATCGTCGTTACAGGCGTTCATGGAGCCTCCCAGGCTGGCTTAGAACTGCTCTTACATCCCGAATTAGGACAAAACCTCAAAGATGCAGAACGCACGGCTCTAATCCGCGCACATCAACGTCCACAACCACGATTAGATGTCTTACCAATCCTCTGGAAAATCTTAACTCCTAACTCCCAACTCCTAACTCTTAACTCCCGACTTCCCATTGCTGGGATGGATAGCAGCGATGGTTTAGCAGATGCGATTATTCAAATTTGCCGCGCGAGTGGCGTTGGTGCTGTCTTAGAACACAGACAAATTCCCCTACCAAAAACTTTTAACCATTGGCTGACACCAGAGCAAGCGCTGGAATATGCTCTATACGGTGGCGAAGACTTTGAATTAGTGCTGTGCTTACCACAAGAATTGGCATCAGCCTTAGTGCAACACCTTGGAGAAGGTGCTGCGATCGCAGGCAGGATTACAGCCGGCTCGACAGTAATATTACACGACGAGCAACAAAAATTCCCCGACCAAGTTCTAAGTCTTAGCCAGGGATTTCAACATTTTAGTCAATAATCCTTTGTCATTTGTCCTTTGTCTTTTGTCATTTGTGAAAAACCAATGACCAATGACTAATGACTAATGACTAATGACTAATGACAAATTAATTATTGCCACTTTTCGGCTACCAACTCTGCCAAATCCAAGACTCGCTGGCTGTAACCCCACTCGTTGTCATACCATGCCATAACTTTTACTAGGTCACTGCCCATAACCAAAGTCAAGCTGGAATCGACAATCGAAGAAGCGTCAGTACCTTGATAATCAGAAGATACTAGTTCTAGTTCGCTGTAGTCCAAAATCCCTTTAAGTGGGCCTTCGGCAGCATCCTTGAGAGCTTGGTTAACTTCTTCAGTAATAGTACGCTTCTCAACCTGAACTACGAAATCTACCATTGAGACGTTCGGGGTTGGTACGCGCAAGGCAACGCCATTTAGCTTGCCTTTGAGGTCTGGGATAACCAGTGCCACTGCTTTTGCTGCACCAGTAGAAGTAGGTACAATGTTTATCGCTGCGGCCCTTGCCCGTCGCAAATCCCGGTGAGAAGCGTCTAGCAAGCGCTGATCGCCTGTATAGCTGTGGGTGGTGGTCATCGTACCTTTGATGATGCCGAACTTATCGTTCAACACCTTGGCGATTGGTGCCAAGCAGTTGGTAGTACAGCTAGCGTTACTGATAATGTGGTGTTTGTTGTGGTCATAGTCATGATGATTCACACCAACCACAAAAGTACCATCCTCGTTTTTACCAGGAGCGGTAATCAGAACTTTCTTGGCTCCAGCATTTACGTGCTTGAGCGCTCCTTCTTTGCTAGTAAATACCCCGGTTGCTTCGATAATTAGGTCAATTCCCCAATCTTTCCAGGGCAAGTTTTCTGGGTTGCGATCGGATACGCATTTGATGGTCTTACCGTTGACGATGATCGAGTTATCGTCAGCACTAATCTCAGCATCTTTGATCTTGCCTAGCATGGAGTCATACTTTAGCAGGTGAGCATTGGTTCTAGGGTCTGAAGTGTCATTAATCGCGACAAGATCGATCCGACTATTCTCTCTACCCACCCAGCAACGCGCAAAGTTACGTCCAATCCGCCCGAAACCGTTGATTGCAACTCTAATCACAGTGTCTTGCCCTCTGTATTTATGCTTATTATGTTGATATCGTTGACCCCAATCATATCGCAAAGGGGGGGGGCACTTTTAACCATAAAGTGTTAGATCAATAAAAAAACACATAATTTATTCAGATTTGTAAGAGTAGAGATTGTTGTTAGTGATATATGATCTGACCGATTCCGGGACTAAATAACGAATTGACTGGCGTTCGCCCTTGGCGTTGACGAAGTTATCGCGGCAAAATTTGCGAATTAGACTTGACGAAACTCCGACTATTGGTATATTCAAGAGTTGCCAGTGAACGATCAAAGACTGCTCCCTGAGTTGTTGCTCGACTTGCTTGCAGATTAATTTGCTTTGAGTTATAGTCTCACCACCTAGCTGTCGGGGTGCGATTAACCAATTACACATTTGTGCTAATTCGTGTCCCCGGTACCAACTGGGTAAGCTTTGGAAAGTATCCAAGCCCACAATCCAGTACCAATGAGTATTGGAGTAACAAGCAGATAAGTCAATCAGGGTGTTAATGGCATAAGAAGTTCCAGAGCGATTAGTCTCCACTAGTGAGACAGTAAATGCTGGGTTATCTTTGATGGCTAATTGCAGCATTTGCACGCGATGCTCAAACAATGCTGCTTCTTTGTGAGGAGGGTTTAAGGATGGCACCCAAATTACTTTTTCAAGGGATACTTGATGCAAAGCTGTCTCGGCTACGAGCAGGTGTCCCCAATGAATTGGATCGAATGTGCCACCAAAAATTGCTAGTTGCTGCATCCAGATAAACCTGGGTTATATGCAATTGAAAAATAGTTTCATTACCAATGTACTATTGTACTCAATTCACGCCTAAACTTGATGCAATTTCAAATTAGTTTCACTAAACAATGTATTATGTAGCCAATTCCAGTAAGGTAGCCAAAAATATGTATTTGACATTACAAGAATTTCTTTCCCGATGCAGCCAAAATTTTCAGAATAATCTTAAGAACAGTTCAGAAATAGCAAAAACCTCCAACCAAGGTAAAATCATTCTCAACCAGGAAAGCCAGAGCAGAAACATCATTTGGGCATCAAACATGAACATGATACAGGAGTAGTTACGGTAAAAATCAAATTCCTGTTATGATACGCGTGTCATTTGTGATTATGGTGTGGTGTGGTGTAAAAGGAGCAATAAATGACTAATTCTGTAGATTTTAGTGGTAGACCATTTCATTTCATTGGTATCGGTGGCATAGGTATGTCTGCTCTGGCATACGTTCTTGCAAAGCGTCAATTTCCAGTATCAGGTTCGGATCTTCGTCCTAACCACATTACGCACAAGTTGGAATCTATCGGTGCTCATATTTTTAGTAAACAAGAGGCAAGCAATCTCGAATTCTTTCATCCTCAGGTATTAGCTAATCCAGTAGTATTAAATTCACCAGAAGAATTACCTACTGCTACTAAGTCAAAATTGCCTCAAGTCATTTGTTCAACAGCAATTAACACTAATAATTTAGAATACAAAGCAGCGCTGGAATTAGGTTGTCCAGTTTTTCATCGTTCAGATGTCCTAGCAGCTTTAATTGCGGATTACTACAGTATTGCAGTGGCAGGAACACACGGCAAAACTACAACTAGTAGTATGATTGGCTATATGCTTCTGGAAGCAGGCCTAGATCCAACAATTTTAGTCGGTGGCGAAGTCAATGCATGGTCCGGTAATGCTCGATTGGGACACAGCCAATATTTGGTAGCCGAAGCAGATGAATCGGATGGTTCTTTAGTAAAACACGCTCCCGAAATTGGTATCATCACCAATATTGAACTCGATCATCCTGACCACTACGATACATTAGAAGAAGTTATTGACACCTTCCAGACATTTGCTAAGGGTTGTAAAACTTTAATAGGTAGCATTGACTGTGCGACAGTGCGCGATCGCTTGCAACCCACAATTACCTACAGCTTACACTCAGATACCGACGCTGATTACACCGTCACCAATATTGATTATCGTGCTGATGGTACCACGGCTTTGGTTTGGGAAAAAGGCAAAGCTTTGGGCGTGTTGACATTGAGGTTGCTCAGTCGGCATAATCTCAGCAATGCTTTAGCCGCAGTGGCTGTTGGTCGCGCTTTGGGTTTAGAATTTGGAGCAATTGCCAAAGGTATCGCCACCTTTGAAGGAGCAAGACGACGCTTTGAGTTTCGAGGTGAAGTCAATGGCATTACCTTCATTGATGACTATGCTCATCATCCTAGCGAAATTCGCGTTACTCTCGCCGCAGCACGTTTACAGGCAAGACCAGGGCAAAGAGTGGTTGCCATCTTTCAACCCCATCGCTATAGTCGTACACTGACCTTTTTAGATGAATTTGCCGAGTCATTTACCCACGCTGATTTGGTGGTGTTGACTGATATTTACAGTGCAGGCGAACCTAATTTAGGGCAAATTAGTGGTGAACGTCTAACGGCGGAAATTGCTAAACAGCATTCTCCTGTAGTTTATCAACCAACTTTACCCGCAGTGTGTGAGTACTTACTACAAACACTACGCCCAGGAGACTTGGCACTGTTTTTAGGGGCTGGAAACTTGAACCAGGTGATTCCTGAAATAATTACGACACTTTGTGAGCCGGCTAAAGCCACATCTTAAGTCGAGACTTTGCGAAGTTTTATTTCTGAGCAAAGCGCTCCTCTGGCAACGGTTCATTTGTGAATTTTGTTACCGTATATTTACGGTAAATTAATGTAAAAATTTTACCAAAATAAAGTAAAGATGACCATTTCCCAGGCAGCTGGAAACGTCTGCACAGTTTCTGCTTTGAATACAAAGAAACCCCAAATAACAAATTCGGTGGAGAGTGAAGTAATCTACTTACCCAATACTGATTGTGCGATCAAGTCCCAGGCTTCTTTGTCAGCGTTTACTTCCTATAGAGTTGGAGGAGCCGCTGATTTATACGTTGCCCCCCGAAACTTAGAAGCACTGCAAGCAAGTCTTAAATACGCTAAAGAACGCGATCTAAAGGTGACAACACTGGGAGCAGGTTCTAACTTGCTGGTGAGTGATGGTGGTATATCAGGCTTAGTCATTGCTACTCGTCATCTCCGCTTCAGCAACTTTGACCCTCAAACCGGTCAATTAACCGTTGCTGCCGGAGAATCAATTCCTAGTTTGGCATGGGCCGCAGCAGAGTTAGGGTGGCAAGGATTGGAGTGGGCTGTTGGTATCCCTGGAACAGCCGGAGGTGCAGTGGTAATGAATGCAGGGGCACATAATAGCTGTATCGCAGATATGTTAGTTAGTGCCGAGGTACTTTCACCCGATGGTACGCTGGAAACCCTTACCCCGGAACAATTAGGTTATAGCTACCGGACTTCATTATTGCAAGGTGGCGATCGCATAGTCACCCAAGCCACCTTACAACTCGCGCCAGGTGCAGACCCAGCAAAAGTTGTGGCAATTACCAAAGAACACAAAAAGCATCGGTTAAGCACTCAACCATACAACTTCCCCAGTTGTGGCAGTGTGTTTCGCAATCCCAAACCTTACAGTGCTGGCTGGTTAATTGAACAAACTGGTCTCAAAGGCTACCAAATTGGTGGCGCACAAGTAGCACTACTACATGCTAATTTTATCGTTAATCGTGGTGGAGCAAAAGCTAGTGATATCTTTTGTCTCATTCGTCACATCCAACATCAAGTACAAGAACGTTGGTCTATTAATTTAGAGCCAGAAGTTAAAATGCTCGGAGAGTTTCAAGGTGCTTGTGGATAAAAAATGGGGAATGGGGAATGGGGAATTGGAAGATGAGGGAGAAGAATTAATAACCAATGTCCTACTCCCTACTCCCTATTCCATACTCCCCACTCAATGACGCATTAATTATTGGTAAAAAAAGAGTCAAATTACTTACCGCATCTATAATTGAATTTGATTTGTTATTCAACGCATACGCGTACAAATAATTATGACAGGAAAAGGACAGGGATTCGGCTTTGGCTTAGGAAAAATGAAAGAATTAGCCGAAGCTTTTAAGAAAGCGCAGCAAGTTCAAGAAGGCGCAAAGCGACTCCAAGAAGAATTGGAGCAAATGGAGATTCAAGGAGAATCTGGCGGTGGTCTTGTAAGGGTGATTGTCAGTGGGAACCAAGAACCCAAGCGGGTAGAAATTTCTCCAGATGCTTTAGCAGAAGGTGCAGAAGTACTTTCCGATCTTGTAACAGTGGCAATGAAAGAAGCCTACAACAAGTCCACAGCAACAATGCGAGAACGCATGGAAGAATTAACCAGTGGGTTGGAGTTACCTGGATTTTAATCATTGGTCATTAGTCATTAGTCATTGGACAAAGGACAAATGACTATTGACTATTGACAAATTATATCTATGCCTTACAAGTTGCTGTTTGTCTGCTTAGGTAACATCTGCCGATCGCCATCGGCAGAAAATATCATGAATCATCTAATTGAGCAGGCTGGCTTGAGCGAACATATCCTCTGTGACTCTGCTGGTACATCTAGCTATCACGTTGGTAGTCCACCTGACAGACGCATGAGTGCGGCGGCTGCTACTAAGTTGGGAATTAAACTGCGTGGTCGAGCACGCCAGTTTGAAAAGTCAGACTTTCAAGACTTTGATTTGATTTTGGCTATGGATCGAGAAAATTATGAGAACATCCTCACTCTCGATCGAACTAAGCAATATCAGCATAAAGTGCGTTTGATGTGCGAGTTTTGCTCTCGACACACTCTAAAGGAAGTTCCAGATCCCTATTATGGTGGTCAAGAGGGATTTAATCAGGTTATTGATTTACTGATCGATGCTTGTGAAGGTCTGCTGACAAAAGTTAAAAGGGAAGAGTTATGAGTTAGGAGTTTTATTCCTTGCTCCTGTACAGACGCGATTAATCGCGTCTCTTCTCCTAACTTTTATTCTACTAAACCATGCTTCATCGCATAACGCACTAATTCCGCGCGGTTGCTGGTTGAGGTTTTTCTTAATAAACTGCTAACGTACTTTTCCACAGTTCGAGGACTCAGGTGTAGCTGATGACCCATTTCGGCATTAGAAAGCCCATGAGTCAATAACTCTAAGACTTCCTGTTCTCTGTGAGTTAGGGATGAGTGCAGATGGGATTTCTGAATTTGAGTGGACAGAGAATTATGGGCATCTCCCGCTTTTGTCAAACCGGAAATGCCCAAACTATCTTTATGAGAAAAACGATATTCTGATTGGATAATTTGCGATCGCTCCAAAAGATTGCGGATTGCTGCTGCTAACTCTTCCAGTTCAAAAGGCTTGGGTAAATATAAATCGCACCCTGACTGGTAGCCTAGAATTCTTTCTTGGGTCTTAATGCGTGCCGTTAATAAAATTACAGGCAATAAACGAAACACTGGTTGTTGACGCACCCGGCGCACCAGTTCATAGCCATTCATCCGTGGCATAACAATATCCGTGACAATCAAATCAGGATGATACTCATCCACCATAAACAAAGCCTCTTGACCGTCATTAGCCACGATCACTGAGTAGCCAGACAGTTCAAGATAGTCGCTAACAGACAGACGAGTGCCCAAATCATCATCCACTACAAGGATCGTCAAGGGCATGGATAATACACCCCTAGCATTTTTTTACTCAGAAATTTGCTTTTATGTACTCCGTTAATGAACACAGACAATAATAGTGTTCTTATGTTTCATACTATGACAGGATTATCAGCTAATGAGTGCTCTCAGGGTTTATTTATAAAGAAAATCTTAAATCATTAGAAAGGTTAACGAAGTGTAACCACCTTAGACTCCCTGTGCTAAGGAGGCATAGAGAGCTTTGTAATTTGTAACAACTCATCATCATTAGTGTCATACCAATTCTTTGTCAGGACTTATGCAAAAAGAAAGTGAAAATCTTGATTTTCTGTACGGAGTTTTTCCTAGATAAGCGGCTTACCACAAGGTATTGCCTTTACTTGATGTGTAAGTCCTATTTGTGAAACTGCACAAAATCTGGCTTGGTGAGACAAGTTGCTCAAGCAACTTGTTTTATGAAATCTTAGAGGTAATCGGTATCAGCTAACTTAAAATTGTCAGAAAACCTTAATTGTGAACTTAGAAAAGCTAAATTAGTGATATACAGTTCACCATTTATAGCGGTTCTAAGATACACCGTATAATTCACAAGCCAATCCAAATAATTTTTTAGGTACATTTAAAGCACACAAAATTATCAATGAGCGACAAGAACGAAGGTTACAAAGTTATTTGCGACAACCGTCAAGCCCGTTATTTGTATGAAATTCTAGAAACTTACGAAGCTGGAATTGAGTTGACAGGAACAGAGGTGAAGTCGATTCGTGCGGGTAAAGTCAATCTCCAAGATGGCTATGCTTTGCTTCGCAATGGCGAAGCATGGTTGATCAATGTGCATATCTCGCCTTACAACGCTAGTGGACAATATTTTAATCATGAACCACGGCGTACACGTAAACTTCTATTGCATCGTCAAGAACTCCGTAAGCTAATTGGCAAAGTTGAACAGCAAGGTTTAACTTTAATCCCCTTGAAAATGTATCTCAAACGAGGCTGGTTAAAAGTCAGTATAGCTCTTGGCAAAGGTAAAAAGCTCCACGATAAACGAGAAGACCTGAAACGACGCCAAGACCAACGTGACATTCAACGGGCAATGAAAAGTTATTGAGGATTCAGTGTTGCTAAACTACCACAAAGAGTGAGAAACGTATTGCTGTAAAAGCTATGTCGTATGTCTACAGCGTGAGTTATGAAAATGTTTAGTTTATAGCCACAGATTGATTTTGTTAAAGTTGAGAATCGATACAGTGGTGAGTGACTTCGGATAGCATCAGGAACTTTTACAACTTATGAAAAGTAATTTCATTACCGCTGTTAGCGCTGGCATTCTCACCTTGAGTATGGGAGTTTTACCTTTAACTCTATCTGCACAAGCTCAAACAACTAATGACACTGGAACCACTACTGCTCCAACAACGACTACTAACAACCGCAACGATTTTGATTGGGGTTGGTTAGGATTGCTTGGTTTATTCGGTCTAGGCGGGTTGGCTGGTAAAAAGAACGATCGCGAATCTGTAGCTTATCGCGACCCTAATGCTCCAAGTGCCACTACCTACAGAGACTAGACAATTCAAAATTTATTTATGCAAAATTCAAAAGTTGTCAGTTGTTCGGTAAGAAAACAACTGACGACTTATTTATATTAGTTTGTTGCTGGATCTGAGTTAGTTGTATTTGTCTGGTTTTGAGCTAAAGGTGTCCAGTAGCTGGCAATTAAGGCAACGATCAGCCACCAGAGGGTATTGACTTCAGGACGATACCAGACAGTATCTACGGTGCCGTGAGCTAGCATACCCAACAAAGTAGCGATCGCTCCGATTAACCAAAATCCTTCTACACTTCTGATTTGTCGCAATCGTTGCACTTGTAAAAATGCGGTATTAAATGTGACAATTAGTAGCCAGAGAAAGCAGGCTAAACCAACAAAGCCAGTTTCTACAGTCACTTCAAACAATATCGAATAGGCGCTCAAAGCAGTGTAACGAGGGCGTTGGTAAAGGGGATAAACTTTATTAAAAGAGTTGTGACCAGGCCCAATGCCGAAAATCGGGCGATCGCGAATCATTTCAAAAACAGCATCCCACACATTTCGGCGAAAATTATTACTGCTATCTTTACGGTCGGCAAAAATACTAAACACTCGCAGTCGCACTGGCTCTACAAATATCACTGCTAGCACCAATACGCCGATCAAACCTCCTAAAATAATCGGTATTGACCAAGTACGCCAAAAACGAGGCATTTCCACACTTTTCCAATAAACTAGCAATGTCATCACAGCCAAAACTGCCACCACTAGTCCAATCCAACCGCCACGACTAAAAGTCAGAATCAGGCAGGAACTATTGACAATTAGCATAGTTAATGCAAGAGCTTTTTTAGGCCAGCTTTGCCATGCAAAAATTGCCACTAAGCTAAAAATTACTGCTGGTAAGAGGTATCCAGCCAATAAGTTGGGATTGCCTAAATAACTGTAGACTCTTGTAGTCTTAGACATAGGAGATTCAGGATCGACCCAAGTCGCCAGTGCTGTGGCTCCAAAAAACCATTGCCGCAACCCGTATACACTAACAATTAACGATACGTGCAGATAAAGGATGATAATCCAAGAACGGAGGCGAGGCGACCTTAATACCCTGGCACAAAGGACAAATAGTAGCAAATACAAGGTCAAGGTTCCCAAGTCGTTAAGTGCCGCCTTTTTCACTGGTGATAATGCTGTTGCGACTGCGGCAACTCCCCAATAGAGCAATACCAGTAAGTGAATGGGAGTGACTGACGAGACATTTGCTGGTGTTACTTCATCAGATATAGTCAACAACAGCCAAAATCCGACACAAGCCACCAGCAAAAAGCCTACCAATGTACTCGAAGCAAAAGGTGCTAGAGCATATATTAAGCTGAGTAAAGCCGCTGCGATCGCATCTCCCCATTGAAGCAAGACGCTAGTTTGCCGCCAAGAACTTAGCAATCCCACCAGAGAGCGGTGTACATAACTGGTAGCAAGATATTCTTTGAGCGGTAAAGTTGATAGAGTAAATCGTTGCCAGACTAAATTCATAAAAAACATTGCGATCGATTAGCCTGCCGACGCAGAACTTGGAATCGATCATAATGCCTATAGCTATAAAAAGGTAATAACAGAAATTGCCCATCGCGTGATGGCGCTCTTATTCCTAGCCATCAGCCAATAGGAAGTTAAGAATAGTTACTTCATATACTTAGTACAGCTTGATGTAAAATAGTGGCTAATTGAGGGTTGAAATTTAAAGGCATAGGTAAGCGTAGAAGCACACAGAGAATTAATCAAATCTAGATAGAAAATACGTCTTTCCCAATCTCCATTACCCCTTATCCCCTTCTTGGGACCCCACCTTCCCCAATCCCCACAATTAGGCATCGCTAATTGCTTGCGAGGAAGTCGCTAGTTGCAGTGGTAAAGAAAGCACATAACGATATCCTGATTCTGGTGAACCTTGAATCAAAATATGTCCACCATGTAATTCTGCCAGTTGACAGCTTAGTAATAGACCTAAGCTTTCACGAGAAAGACTTCCATGTGATTTAGCTAAATTTATACCTGAACTAGTAGCCAAGAAATTTGAGTGAGAATCACTCAAGTTTTTGGAATTTTCCACTGCTACTGATGAAGTATCTAGTTGTTCTTGTCTTTCTGTATGAGTATTGTAAGTTGCGACCTCACCTGTAAGCTCCAGCAGCGACAAAGAATTGAGACGGAAGTAAGGATCGACCTCTGTTATGCCATCCCCTAACCAGGGATGAGAAACCCAAATAGTAATGTTGAGCGTATCTTCTTTATAAGAAACATGAATGCGAACAATGCTACCTGTAGCCGAAAGTTGAATCACACTGAAAACCAGATGATAAAGCATTTGCCGCACCTTGTCTTTATCTAAAGGCCAAATGCGATTGCGTCCCGGTTCTATAGACAGGCGAATATCTTGCTCGCGGCGATTAGCTACTTCTTCTAGGGTATTGATAGCTTGTTGGCATAGCATTTCAATATCCACGGGAGCTAGATTTAGTACAGTTGAGTTTTCATCCATCGCTCCTAGTTCGGTAATTTCGTTTACTAGGGAAAGTAAGTACCGACCACTGTGTTGGATAATTTCTAAATATTCTCTCTGCTTAGTCGTCAAAGGCCCATAAATCTCACGTCCTAAAACACTAGCCATACCGAGTACAGATGTTAAGGGCGTGCGTAATTCCTGAGTTAGCTGACTCAAAAGTTCTAGCTTCAGTTGCTTAGTAGAAACAGAGTCGTTATCTTGAGTGGATGCAGTGATTTTAATCTCAGTGTTACGTTCCTCATTCAGTGAAAATATCGGAACGTTCTTGGCAGGGGTTGATTCGAGTTTGCCTTGCAGGAGTCTATTACGTTCAAATTCACTCATGCTCCAACGAGCGATGATTTGTAAAAACTCAATGTCTTGGGGTGTAAAATTGCGCGGGACTAAATCCATCACCGCCAATGCACCTAAACAATGTCCCTCAGCATCAATCAGTGGCGCTCCTAAGTAAGCACGAATACCATAATCTTGCACCAACTTACTGCTAACAAGTATTGGGTCGGTAAGTTTATGCGTATCATTTATTTTAATGTATTGGAAAGTCTCTACTACTTGAGTACAAAATGATTCCCGGCGTGGTAGTTGGCGGCTTTGTGCTAAATGATTCATTAATCCCAGCCTAGATAAGCCCACCGCCGACTTGAACCAGTGGCGTTCTTGATCCACAAATCCCAATATGGAAATTGGCGCTTCCAAAAAGCGGGCAGCAGTCTGTGTGGCTTCTTCAAAAACCGGAATCGTTTCTGGTTGCCGCAAACCTAAATCGGACAAAGCTTTGAGGCGTTGCTGTTCTCTTGATTCATGAGAATCCCAACCATCCTTTAGGGCAAATAATTTGTTTTCAGGCTCTATCATTGCCACTGCTACCTTAATAATTTCTCTATCGTGTAATTGATCCAAGTCCTATTTCTAGGTTATCAATTGCTATTTTTAAGCATTCCCTAATTTTGCCTCTGACAAACAAATTTAGGGCAAAAATTTTTTCTCCCTTGCACTAAGCCAAGATGTGGTGTCTGCTAGTTACTAGTTACTGGTGCTGAATGTTCTTTATTTAGCACTGATGTAGTCTTTATTGCTTGGGATTTTGCAATCAGACTGCGTTAGATTTGAATTCAGCCAGGGTAAGCTAATGCTAAGGATACAATACAAAGGGGCTATCATTCTTTATGTATATAAGGGAAAATTTTGACTTGAACATTCAAAGTAGATTTACTTAATAAAATAGATGTTAGTGTAATTAAATATAGACATTTTACTGATAACAACTAGCACCCAGAGATGATAATCCTAGTGCAAGATGACCTAAATAGGCCAACCATATCTCTACGGATTAGCAAACTACCAAATTATTGAAAAGCCCAGTTTATGAACTTTTTGAATTTTGAGAGAAGTTGGAGTGCCGGCTTTAGAGAAGTCTGATGGCGACTTTGGGCACTCAAATTAAGAGGGCGTGATTTTGAAAACCATAATCGACGACTAAATAATTGATCTAAGCCTTTATCTAATAGATTAAATCTATGACAATTTCATGTCGAAAATTGTACAAGGTTTTCTATTTTTTCCATGTGAGGAAACATTTTTTGAGGACGACTGGTAATGAATAAAATGACTATTAGAGTTCCTTTTGTAGACCTAAGTTTACAACATGAACCAATTCAAACGCAATTGCAAGATGCAATCCAATCTGTATTGGAACGGGGAGATTTTATTTTAGGGCAAGCACTCTCAGATTTTGAAGCAGCATTTGCAGCAGTATCTGGTACGGCTTATGGAGTTGGTGTAGCATCAGGAACAGATGCGATCGCTTTGGGATTACAAGCGTGTAATATTGGTGCTGGCGATGAAGTAATTTTACCCGCAAATACTTTTGTCGCCACCTTAATTGGGGTGCTACGTGCTGGCGCCAAGCCAATTTTGGTAGATTGCGATCGCCAAACTGCTTTAATTGATTTAAGAGAAGCCGCAAAGGCAATTACGCCTCAGACTAAAGCAATCATCCCCGTGCATCTCTATGGTCAGATGGTATCACCACGCGATCTAGTGAACTTTGCCGATACCTACAAACTCCTAATTTTTGAAGATGCCGCCCAAGCACATCTCGCCCAAAGAGACGGATATTACGCTGGTTCAGTAGGAATAGCAGCAGCTTTTAGTTTCTATCCCAGCAAAAATTTGGGAGCATTTGGGGATGGAGGAATCCTGCTGACACGAGATTCAGATGTAGCCCAGAAGATGGTGCGCTTGCGCAATTATGGTGCATCGCAAAAGTATTTTCATACTGAACCAGGTACGAATAGCCGCTTGGATACTTTGCAAGCAGCAATTTTGCACAAAAAACTTCCATATTTGCCGCAGTGGAATCGCGAGCGCTTGACTATTGCCAAACAGTATGATATTAAACTAGCACCCTTAGCAACTGCTGGAATTATCCCCATAGAAAATCAAAGCGATACAGGACACGTTTATCATCTTTATGTGATTAAAGTAGATGATTCTTGCCCAATAGAACGCCACCAACTCCAGGAAAAACTCACTGCGGCGGGAATTCAAACTGGTATTCACTACCCAATTCCTTGTCATCTCCAGCCAGCATTTACTAACTTAGGCTATCAACCAGGAGATTTTCCCCAAGCAGAGAAGTTGTCAAAGCAAATATTATCATTGCCGATGTATCCTGGTTTAAGTAGTAGCCAAGTTAAAGAAGTTGTAGCAGCGATCGCCAATGCAGTCTCAACAAGTTATCAGGTAGATAATCTATCTACTGCTGACCTGGGCAGCGTGGTAGCCTGAAGTTAATTCATACTTAATTTGTCATTTGTCCTTTGTCATTTATCCTTTGCAAATGACCAATGACTAATGACCAATTACTAATGACCAATGACTAATGACTAATACTTAAAATCATGGCACTCCAGCAACAGGTTAAAAATATAAACGCATCAGGCTTGTTAAATCTAGCTATTTTAGGCGTTTTGCTGCTGCTTTATGCTCCAATATTGCTACACTGGTTGGATGGTTGGCTGCACAAAAATATCAGTACAGAACACGAATATTTCAGCCACGGGATTATTGGTCTACCATTTGCGGCTTATCTGGGCTGGATGAACCGGAAAAAGTGGAGACGTTTGCCAGATACTATCAATCCTTTGGGCGCTGTTTTATTGTTATTAGGGGCAGCTTTTTATCTTAGCGGTGTTACAGAGTGGGTTAACCTTTCCTTGCCCGTTATATTAATCGGATTATGCTTGTGGTTTAAGGGAATAGCAGGTTTGCAATTACAAGGATTTCCTCTACTACTAGTATTTTTAGCCACCCCAACAGCATTACCCTATCTCATTGCTCCCTATACCATGCCTCTGCAAAGCTTCATCGCTGGCACAGCAGGCTTCATACTGAATCAATTTGGGATGGAAGTAACCGTAGATGAGATCAATCTTTACGTAGGAGGACGGATTGTAGAAGTTGCTCCTTATTGTGCAGGGCTGAAAATGTTGTTTACGACTCTCTACGTTGGTTTGATGCTGCTTTATTGGACAGATGCTTTGTCTTCACGGCGGACAACTATATCGTTTTTATCTCTTGCTGCGATCGTTAGTATTACTGCCAATATCATTCGTAATACTTTACTGACTTTCTTTCACGGCACGGGTCAAGAAGCCGCTTTTAAATGGCTGCATGAGGGTTGGGGTGGCGATCTCTACTCTGCTTGTATGCTGGTGTCACTAGTGCCCTTACTGAATTGGATTAATAACTATTTTTCAGCATCTCTAGAAACTGAGCAAGAAGCAGAAAGTTAGCACCATTAGGCATTGGGCACAAGAGGCAGAGAGGAAGAGGGGAAAAATTACTGCAACTTCTCCCCTGTTCTCCACTCTCCACTCCCTTAATTTTTGATCGCTTATACGTAAGTCCTAAATATTACTGAACTCACAATGTGATTTTATAAAGTAAGATTTTGCCTAAGTATTGCAAATTTTACTGATGATTTCCTTCTCTAAATTTTTCAAGGAAAACCAATTGACTCAGGTAGCAGCACTTTTGTTATTGCTACTGCTGCTAGCAATGGCGGGGGTTCCCGGATATCTGACAGGACACTGGCAATGGAAACAACCGCCCCCTGTTCCTACCCTCCACGAATTAAAACAGATCCGCAAGACTGGGTTAACCCTTCCTGGTTGGCAAACCATTGAACAAGCAGAACAGCAAATTGGCGAACATAATTGGTCTTTGCAAGTAATTAAAAAAGAAGGTTCCGAATCCCAAGCAATCCTGCTTTTGTTGCCGCAAAATGGGCCTATGGATCAACCAGAGGTAGAGTGGACAGATGTTAACGGTTGGGGAAGGGTCACGCTGGGGAAAGTGGGATGTAGCTCAATCTCGTTCTGCGGAATTTACTGTCAAACCATCTGCAAAGTTGGCTTCTAATGTCGAAACTAAAGTAGAAGCTAGATTTTTTCGCGCCTCTACACCACAGCAAACCTTCGCTGTTTTGCAATGGTATGCGATGCCAGACGGCGGAAATCCATCACCTTTTCACTGGTTCTTGGCAGATCAACTGGCACAGTGGCGCAAGCAACGCACTCCTTGGGTTGGCGTGAGCATTCTGATTCCAATGGAACCTTTGGGGCAGGTAGAAACATCTTGGCCTTTAGCCCAGTCTATTGGGGAAACAGTACAAGCTGCATTAATGGCAGGCCCTTTGTAGAGTTTGTTATAGATGCAGTTGTGCAGAGATTCTTCAAAAGTATCTCTATAAATTATGTTCAGGTTGAAATTCACCTAAAATGATGTTAATAACATGAAATTAGAAATTAAATTTAGCAAAGTTATTCTCTTTCTCTTGGTAAATACTTGTAGATAAAAGAGACATTGAAGGCATTTTTAGAGTAAAATAACCCCTCGGCGCTACTAATTTCTAATATAAATATTTTCTGCACCGATGTTCATAGATCCCAGTTATTATATGCGTGGATTCAGCGCCTTGTGTTTTGTCAGTCTTCAAGTAGGAGTTTTCTTAACAACACCTATCCAACTTGTTGTTGCCCAACCTTTTCCATCTCAAAGACAATCACCAGGGCTATTCCCTTCGCCTTTGCCAGGTACTGAAGTTATACCTCAAGGTACGAATGAAGAAATTTCTCCGCAACTCAGTCGCTACCTCTTGGGACCAGGAGATGCAATTGGTGTTGTGCTTCAGCGTCCTCCTGGCCCATACCGTTTAGGCATAGGGGATGGAATTAGCGTTTCGGTTCAGCGCTTTCCAGATTTAAGCTTTCAAGCTTTAATTAACCCAGAAGGTAATATTGCGGTGCCGTTATTGGGAACAGTTTCTTTACAAGGTTTAACTTTGGAAGAAGCTCAAGAAAAAATTCGCTTGGGTTTAAATCGTTATGTAGTCGATCCAATCATAGTTTTAGCCTTAGTAACGCAGCGTCCAGACCTTAGTTTTCAAGCTGTAATTAGTGCAGAAGGCAACATCATCGTGCCACAAGTCGGAACGGTGTCATTAAAAGGTTTAACCTTGGAAGAAGCTCAAGAAAAAATTCGCCTGGGCTTGAGTCGCTTTTTCCCAGATCCAATCGTGGTAGTATCCTTAGCAGGAACGCGACCAGTTCAAGTTACCATTAGCGGGGAAATATTTCGACCAGGAATTTATCCAATTAATTCACCAACACCCCGCGTTGCTGATGCTTTGCTAGTATCTGGTGGTTCAACGTTGAATGCAGACCTGCGACAGGTGCAAGTACGCCGAAAGTTAATCGATGGTTCTGTGATTTCACAAACTATTGACTTATACGCAGCACTGCAAAATGGCGGTTCAATCCCGAATTTACGCTTACAAGACGGAGATGCGATACTCGTGCCCCGTCGTGAAGTTGGTAATGAGGATGGTTATGACCGCAATTTAGTAGCACGTTCATCCTTAGCCACACCACAGATTAGAGTCCGAGTTTTAAACTACGCTGCGGGTGGTCTTTCCATTCAAGCACTGCCCAACGGCAGTACATTTGTAGATGCTTTGGGAGGTGTAAATCTAGACACTGCTAATTTGAGAGATATTGCTCTGGTTCGCTTTGATTCAGAACGAGGCAAAGCTGTTACTCAAAAACTTGATGCTAAAAAAGCTCTCGGCGGTGATGCGTCGCAAAATGTAGCACTTCAAGATAACGATGTTATTGTTGTTGGTCGGAACCTCATTGGTAGAATTACTAATTTCTTGACCACCATTACCCAACCTTTCTTCAATGTTCAATCCTTTCTCCGGTTTTTTGACAACATCGGAGGTGGCTCGAGATAGTAACATAAAAAAAGGATACAACCTAGAAATAGTTTGGCGTGTAGGAAGCCACATGTCTAACTGATATTTGAATTTATTAATGGAAAAATATTAAAGATATCAACCGATATATACAGTAGGAAGTTGATAGCATACTTGTATCAAAGCCACTATCTTTAGTTTGGTGCTTCCTAAATTTTGAATTTTGAATATTTAAATTTTGAATTGGAGCGAAGCGACCATGACCCCACCAATTGTTAAACGCTATCTGATTGCTTTTGATAAATATAAGTGGATTGGATTAGCTAGTTTTGGTTTAGTTGTCGCCGGATCAACTGTGGTAGCTATGCAACCAGAGCCACCTACTAGCTATATAGCATCTGGGGCACTTACTTATAGTGGACCACCAGTTTCTTTCTCTGCAACTGGTAATGAAATCCAACAGCAAGGGAAGGAACTAAATGAGGAAGTTTTACTATCAAACCAGATAATTGCAGGTGTGGCGGAGAAAGTTGGTGTCAAACCGAAACAACTCGGTGCAAGTCTTGCTCTTGCTCTACCTAAAAAAAATGCTAAGAGTGGAGAATTAGAGTCTTCTACCTTTGAACTTAAATATGTAGATAGTGACGCCAAACGAGCCATACAGGTAGTGACGGAATTGATGCAAGCAATGATTAAGTTGAGTAGTGACATCAATACTGGGCGCTTACAAGCAATTATTCAAAAGATTAACGATCGCACACCACAAGCTAAACGGGAATTGCAAATTGCTGAAAAGAAGCTGGAACAATACGATCGCGTCGAGCGAACTGCAATATTAGCAGCAGAGAATGGCAGCTTGTTAAGCGCCATTACTGCCAGCCAAAATCTACAACGACAACTTCAATTAACTATTTCTGGGGTTGATGGTCAAGCTCGCAGTTTACAAAATAAGTTAGGCTTAACAGTCGGACAAGCTTATGTTTCTTCTGCTTTGAGTGCCGATCCAATTATTGGTAACTTACGAGCGCAAATTTATCAAAGTGAATCGCAAATCGCTGTACTCAGAAAAGATTTGCGGCCGGAACATCCAACGATGGTGCAGTTAATGCGTCAGAAACAAGCTGCTGAGGAATTACTACAACAACGTGCTGCTGAGGTTTTAGGTGGTGGTGGAACTGCGGCTCCGCTTCAGGGTAGCGTTGCAGGTATTCGGACTCAAAGCAGTTTAGATCCAACACGCCAGCAATTGGCAAACCAAATGGTGTCTTTACAAACCCAACGGGAGACACTGCAACAACAACTAGCTCAAGAAATCCAACTAGAAGCGCGACTCCGGCGAGAGTATGCTCTGATACCTAATAAGCAATTAGAGCGATCGCGTTTAGAACAGGAGGTTGGACTCAAAAAAGGCATCTATGACCAAATGCAGGCGAAGCTAACCGATGCCAAAACCGCAGAGGCAGAAACTACTAGCAGCCTTAGTATTGCCAGACGCCCCGCAGTTACTGTCGATCCTAAACCTCCGAAGAGTGTGCCTATTACCCTTGCTGTGGGTGGTTTCTTAGGTGTATTGATTGGTGGCGGGGTGATATTTTTGTTAGGAGCGCTGGAAGGGACTTTCAAAACCAGAGAGGATATTCGCGAGAGCCTCAAGCAACGAGAAGTGGCACTGTTGGGAGAATTGCCTTTAATGCCAGTTGATGATTTGGAGCCAGATGCAGTACCGGTAGTATTTTCCCAAGATTCTCCTTATTTAGAATTTTATGAGAAATTCCGTAGTAATATGCGCCGGATTGGTGGTAAAAACTTAAAGGTAGTATTAATTACTAGCACCAGTAGCCTAGAGGGGAAAACGGCAAGTGCTTATAATTTGGGTGTTGCTTCCGCTCGTGCTGGTAAAAGAACTCTAATTATTGAAACAGATTTGCGATCGCCTTCTCGTTGTACATCCTTGAAAGTAATCCCTGACCCTGAAGCTACTATTGAACCCCTGCGTTATTACGCTAATTTGAGTGAATGTATTCGTTTAGTTCCTGATGTTGAAAATTTATACATTCTTCCCAGCCCTGGCCCAGTACGGCAATCCGCTGCTATTCTTGAATCCAGCGAAATGCGGCGGCTGATCGAAGATGTCCGCGAACGATTTGATTTAGTTATTTTAGATACTAGCCCACTCAGCACATCCAATGACCCATTGTTAATTCAACCCTACAGCGATGGGATCGTATTGGTGGCGCGACCAAACTATACGCAAGAGAATATGCTAGGTGAAACTATCGATCAATTGGTTGAATCTGAACTGGGGTTATTGGGAGCAATTATTAATGGTGCTGATATCATCGTTTCTGTACCTGAAGAAGTTGCAAAATCATCAACATTTACATCTCAAGTAGAACAGTCAGAAGAAGTTTCAGCGAGTGCCAACAAAAACTAATAGTTTTCAAATGTATAAATTTTAACGCAGAGTATGGCATTGGCATTCGCTTTAGCGTCTCAGAAAGAGAAGCGTTTCGTTGAGAAGATTAGGACAGAGAATTGAGAGGTAGCAATTTTTGTGCTACGAGTTTCAGAAAATGCTGTATTCAGTCGCGCCGAAACAAGCCAAATAAGGGAGCAAGAATTACCCCAAAGACAAAACCACCGATGTGCGCCCAATATGCGACTCCACCAGTTTCCACGCTCATGTTAGCGGCTGTTTGCAGGGTAGCAAGACCGGAAATTACATTTTGCACGATGAAAAGTCCAATTATTACTAGTGCTGGAACTCTGATTGTGGTGATGAAAAACCCCAAAAATATTAAAGTCATGACTTGAGCGTGGGGAAAGCGGATAATGTACGCACCTAAAATCCCAGAAATTGCACCACTTGCCCCCAAAGAAGGAATCTCAGAATTCATCCCAATAAACCATTGGCACAAGGCAGCTAAAGCACCACATGCCAAATAAAAAATCAGATATTTGGCATGACCCAATCGATCTTCAATATTGTTGCCAAAAACCCAGAGAAACACCATATTTGAGATTAAGTGCCACCAACCACCATGTAAAAATTGCGACGTAAATAACGTTATCCACTCTCCATTCAAATTAGTAGTTAACTCTTGAGGTACTACTGCATACTCACTTAAAAACTGACTCAATTGTGCATGTGACAGGCTCACCTCGTGAATAAAAACTAAAACATTCATGCCAATTAACCCATAGGTGAAATACGGGGTAATTCGCGTCGGATTTTCATCGTAGAGGGGAAACACAGATGTTTTTCCTAAATTATTGACTAACTGCAATATAGCTTGTCAGGCTAGCAGTTGCGAAGGTTAAACAATTTCACCTATTCAATCAATCAGCATAATTGAGGCTAAAAACGATACTATAGGAATCCGCTTTGATTCGGAGAAATTATTTGCGTAGGGAGGGAATAGGGAAGAATTAATGAATGTGTACTAAGTTTTTTTCACGCAATCAAATACGAGTCCTATATTAAAAATTACTTGTACCAAGATTCTTCCTGAGATTTATCGCTAAATAAACCCAACAGTGGGCCAAGAATTGCCCCAAAGATAAACCCGCCTGCATGGGCCCAGTAGGCAATACCACCGCTTTCCATACCGATGTTGGTACGTGCTTCCAGGCTGGTAAATCCGTAGAAGGCTTGTTCGAGAAACCAGAATCCTAAAAAGAAATATGCGGGGACACGGAAAGTTGGGAAGAAAAACCCTAAAGGTACAACGCCAAGGACTTCGGCGTTGGGAAAGCGAAGAATATATGCACCCATAACACCTGCGATCGCACCACTTGCACCCAAAGAAGGAATGCTAGAATCTTGAGCGAAGAACCACTGGGTCAAGGATGCCAAAACACCGCAAGATAAATAAAACAGTAAATATTTGGCATGACCTAACTTATCTTCAACGTTGTTGCCAAAAATCCAGAGAAACAACATATTCCCAGCTAAGTGCAAGAAACCACCGTGCAAAAATTGGGAAGTAATCAAAGTCGCCCACTCTGGAACTGGTTGATGTACAGAGATACCCGCAAAACTTAAAGTCAGTTCTCGTGGAACTACAGCCGCAAGATGTAAAAATCCATTTAATGCTTGTGGAGGAAGATTTGCTTCATAAAGAAAAGCGAGGACATTGGCAGCAATCAGCCCATAAGTTACATAAGGCGTGATTTTTGTCGGATTATTATCTCTAATGGGAACCACGAGCGTTTTTTCCTGATTTTAAGACAGCAATTCTACAATACGGAATTTTGTAAGTAGTTTCTTCTACCTCGTGGATGGATATCAGTTTAATATTTGAGATTTCTTGTAGGACTTACCTCAATTCGAGGGTCTTCCAGACTGCAAAAGTATTTGAGGATAGTATCGTCGTAACTTAGTTTTTTCGGCAGGTATTGATTCACTCTAGAGATTTTGTGAGAAGCTGACCATCCAAAACCAGGCTAAGTTGCCCATTGGCAAGAATGCTAGATCCTTGGATATAAGCAGCAACTGGGATTGCTTCCCCCAGAGGATGGATTGCAGAGGATTGCTTGCCGATGATGCAATCTACTTCTACAGCACATCGTTTGTTTAAGTAACGAAATACTAATAAAGGCTTATCCTGCTTGAAAGCATTTAGTGTATCTGTGCTGTAGGTAGTAACTGAAGTGGGAAGGTGGTTAAGACAAGTCAGCACATCAGTCAATAAGTAGATAGGGACGAGCATTTCTGTTGTCAGATGCTCGTCAGCATAACCAAGGAAGCCACTGGTGCCAGAAGACTGCAATAATAACATACGTCCCGCTTGAGTTTGGATAATTTGTTCGGACTGGGATAGACAAATTTGCTCTACGGAATCGGCAATAAATGCATATACTCTGGAGTTAGCTTGACAGACAATCAGTTGAGCAATTTTTTGCTCTAGGGGAATTTGCAGCGAGAAGGCTGTACCATGTCCAGCTTTAGACTTCAATACTATTCTTCCTTGAATAGCTGTTAATTGCTTGCAAACTTCGGTTAATTCTGCTCCTAACTCTAAGGCAGCCCGATCGCACAAAACAGATGAAACCTCTGGTTCAAGTACCAACTCAGTCACTTGTAAAATATCCCCTGGTTTTGTCAGGGCGAATCCTTGGGCTAAAGCTTGTTGATAGATTTGAGATAAGTTAAGTCCTGCACCATCATCACAGCCATCAATAATTAATTGATTTCCCTGCTGGTAAATTTGAATTTCAATAATTCCGTTGCTATTTTTACCTAGCTGTTGGCGTGTTTGGGAAGATTCTATACTTTGCTCTAGTAAATAGCAACTTATATGCAACAGGAGGACACGGAGGCGATCGCTAAACGCGCGATCGACTTGAATATCGCTAATTTGTAAATGTAATCTAGCAGACTTATCTTGTAGAGCTTGTAACTGTGACCAAAGCCGATGCAACGGTTCTAAGGCTACTTTTAAAGAAATGTTTGTAACTTTTTTGACTAAATCGGCAGAACGATTAAGTAAATTTTCCTGCTGTATGAGTTCTTGTTTGAGTTGATGGCGATCGTTATTCAGGGAATGAACAGTTGATGTCACCTGAGACGCTTGGGCTAAAACAGATTGCAGAGTACTGTACAATTGCTGAGAGCGAGAAGCAGCTAGAGGAGAAAGGGTATCTGAAATTGCTGCTAAACGTCCTGACCATTCCTGTAAATTGTCCAACAGGCGTTGTAATCGCTTCACTTGTCGTAGCAACTGCCCGATGGTATGTTGCTGTTGTTCTTCGTGACAAGCTTGCCGATCGTAGTTAGTTAGTAATGTTGCAATCAGCGCGTTTAGTTGTTCGAGATGTTGAATATTGATGGGTGTAGCGGCTGGAATACTGGTTGCAATAATGGTGGGAATGAATTCTTGCAAAGAGAGTGGATGGCGATCGCTCGAAGATTTAACTAAGGATGCTTCAGATATTTCAGCAGGCAGGAAAAAATCTCCCAACCAAGCCTGAAAATCTTCTTCCCCATACTCCTCCAAGTTTGCTAGTTCCCTTACCTTAACGGGAAGCTGCTCAGTATCTAAGTCACAAACGCTACTAACGGATTGTGTAATTTGGCTTATTAGTTCCTTGTCTTTAACCATAACTTGCTCTGGTAGAGATGCAGAAGATTCCACCTCGGCCAAGGAATCGCCAAACTGGATAACTGATTGATGTTTCTGCGATCGCTCTAACGATGTATCAAGGTGTGTATCCTGGGAATCCCTAAACTCTGCTTGCAGACGAGCAACAATGGCAGACATCCGCTCCAGAATTTCTACTTCCTCAATTTTCGAGGCTGTTAAAAATGCCATCAATAGCATTTGTAAGCAATCTAATCCTTCCGACAACAGAGAGGCAATTGTGCCGTCAATAGTTGCTCGATACTGATACAAAAGCTGAAAAATCTCTTCTAGGGCAGCCGCAACTATAGCAATCGTATCTAACTCGGCTGCGATAGCAATCGAATGTAGAGAGCCAGCAGCTTCCATGAGAGCCAAAGCTGTACCGGGGTTACTGTCTTTTGTATAGTTAGGCAACTCCTGCTCCAAGAACAGTAACAAATCGATCGCTTCTTCTAGAAAGCGATCGTCGTTCTGCGGTTGGGGGACAAAATCGGTACTCATCGAAACTCCTGGTTTGTGACAATTCTATAGACTTCTTGCAGAAGTCGGGAAAAGGGGAAGGGGGAAAGGGGAAAGCGGCTCAGAAAAACCCTTTTCCCTTTAACCTTTTCCCTTTCCCCATCTTGCAAAAGTTACTTTTGCAAGAGGTCTATTGATTTGAGGGTAGAAGCAGCAATCTGGGCGATCGCTCTAAATTGCTCTTGGATTTGCGCGATTGACTCCAGCCCCGCACTAATTTGGCGATCGCAGGGCTCGATAGCAGAAGCAACGTCTTTTGTTGCTACTTGAAGTTCTTGGAACCATTCCTCTATATTTACAGTGCTTTCGCGGGCTTGACGGGCGAGAATTTCCACCTGTTCGGCAGCAGCTAACAAACTTAGTTCCTGGTCGTTAGCTTTTGTTGCTTCGATGGCTGTATTTAAAGACAAAATCTGAATTTTGCTACTTAAGCCTTCCACAAGGCCAACAAAGCTAGAAGCTTGCTGGCAAAATTCACCAAGGTATTGCAGCTGTTTATTAGTAAAAGTAACAGTATCTTGAATAGACATTAAATACTCGCGCTCTAGCTCGGCAATTCTTACTCCTTGTTGTACGGCCTGGCTCACCTGCTGCAATGGTACTAATAACTGTGAGCGATCGAAAGATTCAGCCTTTTCGGGAGGCGGTGACAGTTGTTGAGCAGGTGGTACTATTTCAGCCGAGTGCAAGTTAATTGTCAACATCATTCCTACTTGTTGCAGCAAACTGCGCTCTGCTTCTTGCCATTTTCGGGGTGCAAGGCAATGCTGAATCACTAACAAACCCCAAGGCTGTTGTTTGACAATCAAGGGTAAGCACAGACTCGCTTGCACCTGAAAGCGTTGCCAAAATTGCTGTTGGCGTGGGGTTAGTTCTAATACTTCAGTTGGGTCACTAACATCGGGTTGAGTAACAAACAAATTTATCGGTAGGGATTGGTTGAGCAAGGATGTCCAAATCGGTTGTATAGCTTCAGCGATCGCTCGAGTGCGATTATCTTCCTCAAAACGATAAATCAGGACGCGATCGGCACTGAGAACATCTCGCAAGGCGGTGACTGTAGCTTCCAAAAGTGCGGTTTGGCCTTTTGCCTGCTGCATTTGCCGAGCAATTGCCGCCAGTTGTTCTCGTTGGGACTGAAAAGCCCTTTGCACATAGTCATCATTGTTACTGGGCGAATCCTGAGTCAAAGCTTGGATAAAAGCTTCGATTTGACTGACCTTGTGCTGCAATTGAGCGACCTTTGGCCCCTTAGCAGATTGAAAGACTGCTTTGAGTACAGCCACATTAGCCAAAATTTCTTCTATCTGGATTTGATTGTCAGGCTGGGTTTCAAAATTAGGGTCTAAAGTTGCGATCGTCACACAAAACTCCTTGGCAGCATCAAGTCAAATAAAAAAGCAGGGGAGCAGGGAGCAAGGGAGCAGGGGGAAAAATCACGCCACTTGTGGGTGTTAGCGGAGCGGAACGAAGTTTGGTTTGTACCTTTATGCCCCCTCCCTCTTATCAGTGGGTTTGCCATTGCAATGTCTGGGCGATGGCTTTGGTGTCTAAAATCCAGCGATCGCCTGGCAGAATACCTCGAACAAAATTTTGCAGTTTGTTTGGAGAAAAGTCGGTTGGTACCGATTGTGCTTGCTGTAAATCCTGCCACTCTACATCGTAGACATGAGCTACCAAAAACCCGATTATCTGATTTTGCAGCTCGATAACCAGAACCATTGGCTTTTCTGGTCGTGAGTGCCGCTTTAAAAGCGGCGCATAACCAAGCAAATGTTCTAAGTCAACCACCCGCAACATCTGTCCTTGCCAATTATAGAAACCTAAAATCCAACTTGGTAAGGCCGGGGCTGGGGAAATTTCTTGGCTAGCGAGATGAATAATGTCCTGTAATGAGTGGAATGGTAGCAATCCACTTCCTCGATCGCCCAAGGAAAAACGAAGAAATCTTTGCCGTTGTTCGCCTGATGTCAGCCCAGGAGTTAAGGTTGGGGTTGTTCCGGGCAACCCCAACTTATCAGCCAATATCTGGCTCATGCCTAGAAGAAGTACTTTGAGTGGTTCCTCGTTTGGTGCTACAGACAAAACAGCCATGTGGCTCACACAGCTTAACTCCGCCACTTGCCGATAAGACCACGGCACCGGACGCACAACTTCCAAAGGAATATCGATTAAAGCAGGAGGCTTGTCTACAGAAATGCCACAAATTTCCCCAGTCCGCGTTTGAGTCAGGAGTAGGAAGCGCCCTGAAGTGTCAACCGCAGAAACTTGATGCGCCTGTTGGGTTTGTAATTGCGGAATTAACTTTTGGCGCAAGTCCACAATCGTAATAGTTTGCGCTCCCAAATCGACCATCCCGATACCACTTTCAACCGTACTGCTAATAGGGGGACAAGCAATCACTTTGAGAACTGCACCAACTGGCAGAGCAAATAAATAGTCTGCGATCGCAAAAACAACGACTCGTAATGAGTCGGTTTCGCTCACAGCGCCAGATAATCGCTTAAACGGAAAGGGAGTGTTGAGCATAAATATTCATGAAGAAGGGGAAGGGGGAAAGGGTAAGGGGTAAAGGTTTGATTATTTTAATGACTGATTTATAGATTGAATTTGATTAGATAGCATACGGCTCAACTCTATAGCTTGATTAGAAAGTTGTGTATAAGTTGATTGGTCTAGATAGCCCACTTCTAACGCTACTCTTAAAAGACTGCGAACTTCACCAGCAGCCCTTTAGCAATATTTAGAAAGTTTAAGTATTCTTTGCGAGAATATCGTTCAAATCCTTCTGCAATATTTGTAGGTATTGATACGGATGCACGTCTTAACTGATCTCTTAAAGCAAAGTCTTTACTCAGTTCACCTTTCTTAGTTATTAAGTATATTTGTTTAACTAAGTCAATACCTTTTTGCCATACTTTTAAATCCTCAAAAGTTTCAATTTTTTTCCTTTCCATTCCTTTCTCCTTTCCCCTTTACCCATTAACCAGTTCGCCGATGGTGGCTAGGAAGTTCTGTTCGGAATAGGGTTTGGTTAGATAAGCTTTCGCCCCTAGAGCTAAAGCTAATTGGCGGTGTTTCTGGCCGCTACGAGTAGTCAGCATCACTACAGGAATTCCGGACAAACGCTCGTCTTGGCGATGGTGTTCTAAAAACTCAAATCCATTCATCCGTGGCATTTCAATGTCACAAATCACTAGATTGACATTACCGTGTTGAAGCATTTGCGCGATTCCCTCTCGACCATCGCCTGCTTGCAACACTTGATAATCGGCTTTCTGGAGCGTCTGCACCAAACTTTGCCTTTGGACAACCGAATCTTCCACCACTAACACTGTTAGTCGGTTGGGTTGAGCAACGGCTGTATTAAGTTCTATTGGCTGTTGTTGCGGTTGGGTTATCGTTAGCTCAGATTGCTGCCCCTCTAGAGTAAGAACAGTCTCAGGCGCAGGCAAGAGTTTAGTTGTCAGACTTGATGCCGGGGAAGTCGGCATTATATCTGTCTCCCAGGTTTGACGAACTAACTCCAACGGGTCAATCGTTAGGGTGAGACTACCATTTCCCAACACGCTGTAGCCTTGGATGTAACTAGGTAAAGTCAGGACTCTGCCGAGGGATTTAATTACTAATTCCTGCTCGACTAAAATCTGATCGACTTGCAAACACAGGTATTGCTGCTCTGTTTGCAACAGTAGCAGAGGTTCGACGGTGTTGCGTTGTTTGACTGGAAAAGGACTGAGGGTTAAATTGTGGTCTTGGGTGAATAAAGGATATTTGTAATCCAGCAAATTGGCAAGCGGGCGGATGGGAACTAGTTGCTGATTTTGCCCTTCTCCCCACTGCCAGAATTTTTGCATACCTTGACCGTGTAAAGATTGCTGGACTTGAATCTGGTCTGGCTGCGGTAATAAAACTTGGCTAATTCCTTCAGACAGCAAGGCATAAGTAATACCTTGAGATTGACAAACGAGCAAGCGTGCCGTTGTTAAGCTCAGGGGCAATTGCAGGGTGAAGGTGGTTCCCTGACCTGAAAGCGATCGCACCACAATCGAACCTTGTAAAGCTTGCAATTGAGTGCGAACGACATCTAAGCCGATACCGCGGCCAGATAACTCACCAACCTGGTTAGCAGTAGAAAAGCCTGGTTCAAATAATAACTCTGCCAGTTGGTCTTCGGAGGCGTAGGCAGCTTGATCCGATGTTAATAAGTGTTTTTCTATACCTCGTTGACGAATGGATTCCCAGTTAAAGCCTCGACCATCATCTCGTACCTCAATAGTAGTGCGGTTGCCTTGATGATAAGCTTGAATTGTAATTGTTCCGGTTTCTGGTTTACCTTGCTGTCTACGGGTTTCTACTGATTCAATGCCGTGATCGAAAGCATTGCGAATCATGTGCAGCAAGGGATCGTACAGCTGCTCGGAAATGGCTTTATCGACCAGTACTTTCGTACCGTCAAGCTTAAGTTCAACAGGCTTATGATAAGTTGCTACCATCTGTTGCAGGAGGCGAGGAAAGCGATTTAACACTGTTCCCAGTGGCACCATTCTCGCTTGCAGCAAATCTTCCTGCGCTCCTGAGAGCAGTTGCTTGCGCTTTCCGAGACTAAAGCGAGATTGCTGAACTAAAGTATTAAAAGTCTCAATCCGTTCTCCTAATTGCACCATGTCTTCTGTCAGATTTTGCAAGAGAATGTGCAACTCGCTATAGCTATCCATTTCTAAGGCATCAAAATTAGATTGTGCCTGGCCAGTTGGGGAAGCAGGGACAATTGAGCAGCGTGGGTATCGCTGCTTTGCGCGTTCGGGAAGCAATTGTCGATCCGACCAAGTAGAAACTTTACTCAGTTGTTGTTGACAGTGCAAAAACTGTAGTAGAGTCTCTTGAGCAGCTTTGTGGATGTGATTAGATTGGAGGTTTTGTTGGTTTTCGTTGATGAGCAATTCCCCAATCGTATGGCTGAGGCGATCGAGTTGTTCGATCGCTACTCGGATACTGGGAAGTGCTGCCGATGACTGAGCCTGGAGGCTTGGCGCTGGTGGTGGAGAGGCTGGCCGTTCTGAGTCTGTGTATCGACAGGATGTCTGTGGATCTCCTATCCAGATTGACTGTAAAATCCGATCTATGGCAGAGGGAGCTACTACTGAATCCTGAGAAATTGGTTCCAGTACCTCCGGCGATTTCGCTACGGAGTTATCAGTTCGCTTCGGGAAAAACGACCAAATTGATTCGGCTTCGCTGGCACTGAGGAGAGGAGATGGCTGATTTTCAGTTGTAGTCGTTTGTGTGGGTGGGGCAGCTATGGAAACTGGCTGCCCTTGCGGTTCTGGGACAGGAGTAGTTATTCCTGCCCATTCTCGCAATTGGGGAAATATCTCTCCACCTTGAATGCGATCGCCTGCGAGTACTGTTGCTTGAGCCGCTTTAAAATTTTCTAAAGCCACCTGAGCGATTTGCAGTACTTTGTCTGGATGCGCTTTGAGAGCGTTTAGGGTTGCTTGGGCAATTTCTCCCAATCCAGATAAGCTATAAGACGCTGCTAGTTCGGCAAAAAATTCTGCTTGAGAGTTGAGTGTTGTTTGAATTTGCTGCGGATCTTGGCTTTGAATGTCAGCTTCCAGCTGTTGCAAATCCTGGGGTACACTCCCAGAAAATATTGACTCTACTACATCAAAGCCAAGTTCTTCAGAATTGGGGAGCGGAGCCTCACGACCAAAAAAGTCGCCTAGTTTATGTTGGAGTTCGGCGAAGATTGAGGCAGTTTTATCGAGTATTTCTGCTTCATTGTAGGATAAGCCCATCAAGGTTGCACTCAATGGAGTTCGCAGGCACTCATAAGCATCTAGAAGCAAAGCACCCAATTCTGGATCGATTTCCAACTCTTGAGGGTATAACGCCTGGAATACATCTTCCAAATGATGGGCAATTGTCTTAATCGTTTCGTGTCCAACACTGGCAGCACTCCCTTTGAGAGTATGGGCGCTTCGCATCAAGGCGTGAACTTTTTCTGTGGTTTTTTCATCAAGTAAACCGAGCAGACTTTGCTCAATGGTTTGCAACAACTCTGCCGCTTCAGCCAGAAAAGCCTGCTCTAACTGCGCTTGATTAATGAGATCGGGGTTCATAATACGCTTGGTGTCAAGGAGATTTATCTGTTAAGGCAGGCAGGGGGGGCAGGGGGGCAGGGGAGGCAGGGGAGGCAGGGGAAGATGAGGGAGACAAGGGGGACAAGGGAGACAAGGAAGATAAGGGGGACAAGGGGGACAAGGAAGATAAGTCTTCACTTCTGCCTCCTGCCTTCTGCCTCCTGCCTTCTGCCTCCTGCCTCCTGCCTCCTGCCTTCTGCCTCCTGCCTTATCCTGAGAACAAATATTCACCACGACTTACTTAGTCAACTTTGAACTGGCTAACGCTGGTTTCCAGTTGTTGTGAAGTCATTCGTAGTTCCTCAAAAGACTCGGAAATGTGGATGGCACTTTGGGAAGTCTTGCGAGCGATCGCCGATACATCCATCATCGCTTCTGTCAATATCTGAGATTGCTGGCTTTGCGTGGAAACTGCTTGAGTAATTCCTTGCACTAGTCCACCAATTTCGTTGGTAGCTGCCACGATCGCAATCAGGGAATGACGCGTCTCATCGATTAAGTTCGAGCCTTGGACAACTTGGGTAATCCCGACTTCCATTGCTTCGGTAACTTCGTTGGTTCCACTTTGAATTTCTTGCACGAGTCGCTCAATTTCTGTGGTGGCACTCGCTGACTGATAAGCCAGGGAACGCACTTCATCTGCAACCACCGCAAAGCCTTTACCGTACTCTCCGGCACGGGTAGCCTCAATCGCCGCATTCAGAGCCAGCAAATTAGTTTGAGTAGCAAAGTTTTCGATCAGGCTGACTACTTTCGAGATTTTCTGAGAAGCTTCACCGAGGCGTTTAATCTTCTTCGCTGTTTCGGAGACGGTTTCCCGAATCTCCAAAATGCCATCTACGGTTCTTTCCATCAGAGAATCGCCAGCTTGGACGGTTCTATTAGCTTCTTGCACCGCCTGTCCTACTCTTTGGGCATCAACAGCAACTACCTGGGTGGAAGCTACCATCATTTGTAATTGTTCCAAAGCGCGTTCGAGTCGTTCTGCTTGCTGTTGAGCTTGGTTAGATAGTTGTACTACTGAGGTAGTGTTACTGCTGGAATTTTCACTCACCCTGCTAGCAGCAATCTGGACTTGTCGCACTAAATCTCGCAAGCTTTGGATTGTAGTATTGTAACCATCGGCGATCGTCCCAATTTCATCTTCAGATAAGGGAGCGCGAACGGTGAGGGTCGCCTCTGAAGGATGGTTCTAAAGCCATGAGAACGCGTACTGCTCCTTGTTGCAGTTTTTCCCGTGCAGTGCGTTCGCGCTCTGCTGCTTCTGCTAGTTGCTGCTCTTGAGTACGCACCTGTTTTAGGTACTCTGCAAGATTCAGGGCAATACCAATCTGGACGCTGGCTTGGTTGAGAACATCCTCCTCTGATTGCTCCCACTGGCGCGATGCGCTATTTTGATAAACTGCCATCAGCCCCCAGAGCCGATCTTCTTGGAAAATCGGCGCAATCATGTAGGCTTTAGTTCCCCACGTTTCTAACAATTGAATGTGGCATTCGTCATGACCGACACTATATATATCGTCAACCCGCAAACTTTCTTTGCGGGCATAACGTCCGCCTTTGTTGTACTGGAGAAAGGTATCTCTAACTCTGGCAAGGCTAGTTCCCACAAGCTTCGGCCAATCCCCGGTTACGGACTCAACTACAAATTCTCCAGACCAATCAGGCTCAAAACGGTAAACTCCAACTCGGTCTACTTTCAGCAGTTGACGAAGTTCGTGGGTGGCAAACTGGACAAATTCCAGAACATCACCATGAGTTTGAGCCATCTCTGTTAACCGACTTGGCAAGCGATAAGAAAATCTGGCGTTTGCTACTTCCCGTTCTGCCAGTTTTGTCAGTTCCTCATTCTTGTTTAAGGTTTGTTGTAAGTATTGCGATTGCTGGACAGCTACCCCAAACTGCGTACCGATTTTCGCTACCAAGTTGATTTCATTATCTTGCCATTGCCGCGGCCCGTCATTCTGATATGCTCCTAACAAACCCCAAAGCTTGTTTCCAGCAATAATTGGGGTGATGATATAAGCTCTAATCTGGAATTGCTCTAGAATTTTTATGTGGCACTGGGCATGACCAGAAGTGTAAATGTCATTAATCGTAAACGTCTCGTTATGGCGATAGCGTCCACCTTGGGTTTGTTGGAGGTGTTCGTCTTCCCATACAGTCCTGATATCGGGGCCAACCAAAGCTACCCATTCACGACTTACGGATTCGGAAATAAATTCCCCACCCCAATCTGGATTGAAGCGATACACTGCCAGCCGATCGCATTCCAAGTGCGATCGCAATTCTGGTAAGGCATTGCGGAAAATCGTATCTAGCTCTTGAACTTGGCGGATTTTTTCTGCCAGCCTTGTCAAGGCTCGTTCCCCTTCTGCGGTTCTGGCTAACTCTGCATTCTTCTTCTTGAGCTGTTCGATATACTCAACCTGTTGCAAACCTATACCCATTTGCACGGCTACTTTTTTCAACAGTTGCACATCCTTGGGCTTCCAGTGTCGGGGGCCAGTATTTTGGTATGCTCCTAAAAAGCCCCAGAGTTTGCTGCCAGTAAAGATAGGCGCAATTATGTAAGCCTTGGCCTGGATTTTTTCTAATATCTCTAGGTGGCACTGAACGTGACCGACAGTGTAAATATCATTGACAACAAAGGTTTCATGATTGCGATAGCGTCCGCCTTGAGTTTCTTGCAAGTGATCGTCCATCCAAATCGTTTTGATGTCGGAACCAGCTAAAGACAACCATTGGTCTTTTACGGATTCGGCAACAAATTCCACACTCCAGTCGGGATGAAAGCGAAATACTGCTAGCCGATCGCACTGTAGTTGTTTGCGTAAACTTGGCAGCAAATTCCGAAAAATTGTGTCTGTATCCTGTGCCTGACGGATTTTTTCTACCATCCCTGTCAGCACTTGTTCTTCTTCTGCTGTTCGCGCCAACTCTGCATTCTTGGTTTTCAGTTGTTCGATATACTCGGCTTGCTGCACGCTTAAACCCAACTGAATGCCCAATTTGCTCAGTAATCGCACCTCATCGGCATTCCACTGGCGGGGGCCGCTATTCTGATAGGCTCCTAACCAACCCCAAAGTTTGTTTCCAGTAAAAATCGGGGCGATGGTATAAGCTTTAACCTGATACTGCTCCAGTAGGTCAATGTAGCACTGGGTATGACCAGAAGTGTAAATGTTATTGACGGCAAGGGTTTCATTGTTGCGATATCGCCCGCCTTGGGTTTGCTGTAGGTATTCATCTTGCCAGATGGTCTTGACATCGGGGCCAATTAGAGGTATCCATTCACTTCCTACAGATTCGGCAATAAATTCACCACTCCAGTCAGAGTTGAAGCGATAGATTGCCAAGCGATCGCACTTGAACAACTGGCGCAATTCTGCCAAGGTAGTGCGGTAGAGGATTTCTAGCTGTTGGGACTGACGCATTCTCTCCGCCATACGCGCAATGGCGTTTTCTACTTCAGCTACTTGGGCCATTTCTAGATTTTTTAACCGTAGCTGTTCGATATATTCAGCTTGCTGGAGGGCAATGCTCAACGGTTCGCTAATCTGCAACAAAGCACCAGTCTCTTCTTCAGTCCATTTGCGAACATCAGAATTTTGATAAGCTGCTAACAAACCCCAAAGCTTACCAGCGCGGAAAATCGGAACAATGATGTACGCTTTAGCTTGGAATTTTTCTAATGCTTCTACATAGCAAGGTGAAAAACCAGCAGCATAAATATCATTGACTTTGCGGAAGCGCCTTTCTTTGGCGTACATTCCACCCTGCGTTTCCTTGAGATATGTATCGGGATCGAGTTTTCCAGGGGAGCCATAATCTTTAACACTGCAACGCTCTGAAGATACCATGCCTGTTTTTAAAATGGTTTCTTGTTCCTGAATATCCAACAGGGACGACCAACCAGCAGCCACAGATTCAGCGATAACTTCTCCACTCCAGTCTGGATAAAATTGATAAACGACTACGCGATCGCATTTTAAAAATCGCCGTAACTCTTGGGTGGTAGTGCGGAAAAGGGTGCGAAGCTCCGTTGCTTGTCCAATCTTTTCAATGATGCCGAAAACAGTACGTTCTCGTTCGATTAGTTTGGCTGACTCTTCAGAGCGTTGATAAAGTTGTTGCTGATATTGCAACTGTTGAATAGCAATACTAGATAGAGATGCCACCTGCACCATCAGTCGCACTTCACTATCTTTCCACTGACGAGGCTGCGAATTTTGATAAGCAGCAAGCAAGCCCCACAATTGTTCTCCCTGGAAGATGGCAACAATAATGTATGCTTTGGCTTGATAGCTTTCTAAAATTTTGATATAGCAGTCAGAAAAACCAGCACTGTAAATATCATTAGTGACTCGATAGACCTGTCCGCGATGGAAGGTTTTGCCTTGGGTGTGTTGAATGTAGCTATCGTGCGATCGCCCTGTTGTCCCAACTAATCCCCCTTCGTCTGCAAAGTTCCTCACACTGCAATAGTTAACGTTCTTGACAATTGCAGGGTTGTTTCGCTGTTCTTGTAATAAAGAAACCCACTCAGATCCCACAGATTCAGCAACAAATTCTCCACTCCAATCTGGCTGGAAACGATAGATTGCCACGCGATCGCATTTTAGTGACTGTCGCACTTCTTGGGTGGCAATGCGAAAGATGGTATCCACATCTTTGGACTGGAGAATTTTACTCGCTACATCGGTAAGGATTTGGTCTTTTTCTACTTCTTGTTTCAATGTAGATTGAATCGCGGCAACTTGCAGTTGCGCTTCTAATTCCTGCGCGAGTAATTTTAGTGACTTAATTTCCGCATTCTGCCACTGGCGAGGTGCAGTACATTGCTGCACTACCAATAAACCCCAAACCCCATCTTTTGTTAAGATTGGCAAGCTCAAACAAGCCCTTACCTGAAACCGATCTACAAGCTGCTTTTGGTAAGGAGACAAGCTTGCAGTATGAGTATCCGCGATCGCTACTAATTTGTCTTGTTGATAAAGTTTGGTAGAACCTAACCCAAAAGTAACGGCGGGCAGTTTTTCCTTCAGCATTGGCGTAAAGCCATCCCTCATCGCCTCCGCAGCAACTATCCCCAGCGTCGGATTCGTAAACTCATACACCACCACGCGATCGGCTTGCAGGGCGTTTTGTACCTCCATGACAGCAGTAGCAAGCAAGGTATCTAGATCGGAAAATTGGCGGATTTTGCTGGCGATCGCCTGTAATTGCTCTACCTCGAATCCATCTCCTCCGTTTCCTCCGTTTTGATATGGCAACACACTTACCAGTTCTTTTAACTTGCGGATTCTGTCTCGCAATGGCCCTGTTTCCACCCAATCAGCTTGATCCAGTTCAGTCCGCAATTCTTCTAGAGTGGAGGTGATTTGCTGTTTTGCTCTTAGATCGTCGGTATGCCCGTTATCGGTATCCTTATAACCGTTGCCGGAATTTGAGTGTGGTTGGCTGGGTGTATGCATTACCATAATCTTTCTTGCTATGAAGGTTGTCGGAGTTAAAAAGTAGAATGCAGAGTAGACTTCTTGCAGGAGTCGGGAAAAGGGATAAGAAAGAGGGAAAAGGTTAAAGGGAAAAGGAATGAACAAGTCGCCCACGTTAGCGTAGAGGCCCGAAGTGCGGGGCGAGGTTTTTACCTTTTCCCCTTTCCCCTTTCCCCCAAGAGTGCAAAACTATTTTTGCAAGAGGTCTAGTGTTAAATAGGCTGAAGGGCTTGAATCACAACATGGGTGTCAATTAACATCAAAGGGCTACCTTGAGAATCCACAAAATAACCCTGTAAGAACGAGCCTAGTCGAGCAGGTAACATCGATGTCGAAATCGCTAACCGCTCTTGGGGGTCATAAACTTCAATGGTATTGACTTGCTCCACCAACAGCCCGACGGTTTGATTCTGGACTTGAACGAGCATCGCCATGCCAGAGTTACGCACACTTTCTCGCCGACACCAGTGTGTTGCTCCCAACAAACCTGCTAAATCAAGAATCCAAATCGCTTCTCCCCGCCAATTCATGATGCCTAACAAGAATTCTGCTACCTGGGGTACTGGCAAAATCTCCGTCAGCGCAACCTGAATTACTCCCCGCAAATCAGCTAGTGGGAGTAAACCATTCACCTTTCCATTCAACGGAAATCTTAAAAACCTCTGGTTGTTTCCTTGGGAAGAGTTTTCAAGTCGAAATTGGCTATTAATGGGTAGCTCTTTAAAGCGATCGTTGCCCTGTACCATTGCCCCAGTTTCCTTTAGCGAATAAATTTACTAACAGTCTGGAGCAAGGTATTTTCATCTACAGGTTTGACTAAATAGGCATCGGCTCCACTCATATTGCCCCAAGTTCTATCAACATCTGTGTTTTTAGTTGAGCAAATCACTACCGGGATTGCTTTTGTTGTCGGATCGGCTTTCAACTTGCGGCAGAACTCAAATCCACTTTGGCCTGGCAAAATCAAATCCAGTAGAATCAAGTCAGGTTTTTGTTGTTTCAAACGCAGTTGAGCCTCTTCACCACTGCGAACTTCATAAACTGAATATCCTCCTTGCTCGAGGTAACGCGTCATCTTTTCGGATTCTGTGAGGCTATCTTCAACTAAAAGAACTTTTTTCATTTTTATTCCTAACTATTTAATTCAGAATTTGAAAATAAGGCAGAGGGTAGGAGGCAGGAGACTTTTTTTGTCTCGCGCCCAGACGCTCCAGGCATAGAGAAAGAGATTGAAATTCGGATTTATCTAACCTAAACGCTTAAATACTTGTGCAGCATATTAAGTACTTTGTCTGCCTCTACGGGTTTACCCAAAAAGTCAGTCGCGCCTACTAATTTTGTTCGCATCCGATCTACTATTCCATCTTTCCCCGTTAAGATGACGACTGGCACATCTTTAAGACTTGGAGTTTTACGGATTTGAGAACAAATTTCATAGCCATTCACTTTTGGCATCAAAAGATCCAAAAAAATGAAGTCGGGCTTGCTTTTAATTAGCTTTAAAACTGCCGTCAAAGAGTCTTGAATGCCAACAAAGCGATAATTTTGATGGGTGAGAATTTCCTCCAAACTGCGACAGATCGTCGGACTATCATCCACACAGGCTACTAAAGGTCTTGAGACATCAATAATTGCTTTGTTAGCTGCTGGGGGAGCAACTTGTATAACAGTGTTCTCTTCTATCTTCCGGGAAGAATTGGGATGATTAACTGCACTAGACGGACTGACAATTTGTTTGCTAGTCGCTGGGAGAGCAACTTGTATAACAGTGTTCTCTTCTGTCTTCTGGGAAGAATTGGGATGATTAACTGTACTAGACGTGACAATTTGTTTGCTAGTAGCTGGGGGTGCAACTTGTATAACAGTGTTTTCTTCACTCTTGGGTGAAGAATTGGGATTATTAACTGCACTGGAGGGGTTGCCAGTTTCTTGAATTGCAACCTTTCTGGGGCTTGGAGTGGGTGAAAAAGCGATCGCCCCTGTTTTTACCAATGGCATCAAGAACCGGGCCAAAACTAAGGCATCCCGACCGCTTTTTTGCCCTAGACCTCGTAAAGTTTTTGTGCCATCAACTAGAGAAATAATCTGTTTAGAGGATGCTTGTCCTTGGAGTAGTTCAAGTTTGTCAATGACAGGATATAAATTAGGCGAGTAACTAGCCAATCCTGCATCTCGCCATTCTTGCCAGGCTTGTGTAGCTTGTTTTAAGACTTCCTCAGTTGGTATTACAGCTAGGAGAAATCCAGGAACTGCACCAACAACGGTAGTAGGTGACAACTGCCCTGCTGGATTGTTGCCATTTCTTTTGGCTTCAACGTACTGGATTATATCAAACAGGACTTCAGCTATTAAGCTTGTAATTAGGCTAACAAGTTGTTGTTGTTCGATTAATTTTTGTTCTCGCAATTTACTAAGAATGCAATACTCGCGATAACTTTCCTGGGGAGAGACCAGCCCCTCCAACTTTGTCACATCCAGATTAGAACAGTACTGCAACAAGTGCCGTCGCCATCGCTCATCGGCATTAGAACCGCCAGCCTGCCAAATTAATCGTCCTAAACGAAAATATAGCGTCCAAGTCGGCCCGTCCCTTGCTTCAAGATTCAGCCTACCTGTGAATAATTTAGTTTGAAGTTGCTCGATCAATTGATTCACAATGGATCGCACCTCCATATATATCTTGAGTTTTGCATTTACATTAGAATTCCCCAAACAATCCAGCTTATTAACCTCATCATGCGATCGCCAATAGCAAAGTTCAAAACTTGAATTGAGCTACCCCAGCTTGTTATATCCCTTTCCAATCCAGACATTTTGAAAGTTCAAAACCGGAAGCTCTAACAAAGATTTAAGCTCTTTTTTTAATTAGAAAAAAGTTATCTATATTACTTTTGCAATGTTACATATACTGAGACAATTGCTTGTCAATACAGACCTTAAAAAGATGGAAATGTTGAATATTACAAACCATAGACCAGCTTTAATGCCGAGCGATTGCGTACTATGTCGGCTTTAGGCAAAAGACACAAGCGATCGCAAGAGCAGCTAGTCTGCAATTACAAAAAATGAGCTTGAATCCAGTTTGTCAAGAAATTGCTTGTTGCCGAATAAAGTATTGGCGATCGCGTTGTTCTAGTATCCCTTGCTTGATTAAGGAGCGCAGGATATCTATCGTTTGCACCCTGGTTAAGCCGATCGCCTCTTCAATTTCTGTTAGAGTAGCTCCTTGGGCTTGCTGAATATATTGCTGCACTTTAGATTTAGTATCTGCATTCGATGTAGGCACTTTTCTAGTCATGGTATTGACGGAAGGACGAAAACCAGTAGCTTTAATTCCAGAACGGGAAATTGACCATTTTGGAACCGTTGGCACTAATTTCTCTGTTTTAGCAGGAGGCGGGGCAACTACTTGTTTGTGAGTGCTATCGCCCCAAACATTTTTATGTAAAATTGCCCGGAAATTTTGCAAATCTTGGAATAATGCCTGAGCCTTTGCTGCCCGCTGTTGGCGGTATTGTTGTTGGCGTTGGCAGACATCTGTTTTTATTTGCAATATTTCTAATTGGCGCTCTACAATCTCTTGCTGAAATTGCTGCTGTTGTAACTTTCTATTGTTGTGAAGGCTGGTAACAAAATTGCTCAATTCTTGATGAAGCAAATCTGCTTGCAGCTGCAATTCTTGTTGAGTTAACTGTTTCCACTGGTTAATTTTTTGACGGCGTTCAGCAGTTATTTGCAATCGCTCTTGTCGCTCTTGTTCCCATAAATTCTTGAGAGCCATCAGCTGAAATCTCCTATTTTGTTAACTAGAAAAATTAAATGGGAGCCATAAATTAAGACTCCCTTTTTCTAATGTGATATTAAGCAGCAGATGGAACAGCAGCCTGAGATGTTAAACCAACAGCTTCTGCATATCTTAAGTAAGTTTCAACTGAAGCAATTACAATGCGAGCTTCGACTGCTAGTAATTCAATACCAACTAAAGAAACACGTACCCAAGCATCAACTACAATTCCTTTGTCTAAAATGCGGTCAATAACTTCAGCCAGACTTGAAGATGAGTTAACTTTTTCAACAGCCATTTTCTTTCCCTCTCACAACTCTAATTATTTATTTCATCTTGCTCTGATTGAGCAATAGGTAAAACTTACACAATGTGTTTTATTCTTCCTGAGTTTAGTGTTCCCAAAAATCGGAGATAAATATAATAAAATAAAAAAATACTAAAAAGTTAACAATATTTTTTAGAAAAAAATTCAAGAAAAAATCAGCCCGTCTTTATTTTTTCTGGGAAAGTTATAATTATTATTTTTTATGAATTTATATGAGAGTATTTTTTAGAAAATGATAGGGTGGCAGAGGTTCGCTGAGTGCCAATTGCCAGTGCGAGCATTGTACTTGCCAGAGGGAAAACTGCTGTGTACTGAGCGTTGAATCGTTGCGCTGTGCCAAAAAGTGGATTTGCCGCACATCTTGCTGTCGAGTTTCACAGATAACATTCGTATATGTTTTGAGAATTAGCTGGTGCAAGAGTTCCCACTGTTGGCATTGTTGTGCTTGAAATGCTTGCTGTGTTTGGTAGCGTTGTTTTTTCGCTAATAAATAGGCTTTTCCCCTAGCATCAATAGTGTCAGAGTCGTCAAGCAAACAACTGGGTGTCAATTTTAAAGTGTACTCAACTTTGTCTCTTAGCTGAGTTAGGGTTTCTAGATATTGCTCTTGGTGCTGTTCTAGATGATTCAGCAGTTTTTCTTGCGAGGTAAAACCGCTGCCAAAGCGTAAGGGAAGAAGGGGAGTTTGTTGAAAAAGTTCTCGAATCACGCGATCGTGGGTTAATACAGATTGAAGTAAACGCTCATCGGTTGCTTGTAATGCTTCCAGCGAGATTTCCGGCTCTACGATCGCGGCTAAACCAGAAGAGTAAACGAGTTCGGTATTCCTTTCCATCCCTAAAGGTAGGATAAGCGGTGATGCGATCGGTACTAGAAGAGCATAGGCGTATATTGACATAAATTTTCGATGGGTTAGGGGTGTTCAGATCCCCGACTTCTTAAAGAAGTCGGGGATCTATAAGCCTTCAATGCGATGAATCACTATTCAGATTGATGCTGATTAGCAAGCATCTGATATGTAACTTGAAAATCATCATTTGTAATCTGAATCAAGCTGGAGTCGCTCAATCCTTGTGCGCGGTATCGACGAATTGCGCTTAAAGCAGCTTGATTGCTCAACAAAGCTAAGTCTGCGCCATTCCAACCCTCGGTAACTGTCGCCCATGTTTCTAAATCGACATCAACTAAGGGACGATCTAGATTGTGAACTTGTAAAATCGCTAATCGGCTGGCTCGATCTGGTAGATCGATTTTGATTTGTAAGTCTAGTCTTCCGGCTCTGAGCAAGGCAGGATCGAGGGTTTCTGGACGATTGGTTGCTCCTACTAAAAGGACTTTCGGGCATTCATGCAACCCATCCAATTCGGTGAGCAGTTGACCGACAACGCGATCGCTAACTCCAGAATCACCACTGAATTTGCCCCGTGCTGGTGCCAGAGTATCAATTTCATCTACAAACACAACGCAAGGTGCTGCTTGCCGAGCTTTACCAAAGAGTTCTCTAACTGCTTGTTCTGCGGCTCCTACCCATCGGCTGAGTAATTCCGGGCCATTCACAGCAATAAAGTTGGCTCTAGCTTGGGAAGCGATCGCTTTTGCCAGTAATGTTTTTCCGGTTCCCGGCGGTCCCCACAACAGAATCCCACGGGGAGGCTTGGCTCTGGTTTGCTCGTATAGTTCGGGATAGAGGAGTGCGCCCTCTACAGATTCTTGAAGTTTTTGTTTCACATCATCCAAACCACCAATGTCATCCCAACTGACATTCGGTGCTTCCACTGCTACAGACCTGAGAACTGAGGGTTTTATCTCCTTAATTGCTTCGAGAAAATCCTGCTGCATAACAGTCATGTTCTCAGGAATGGCACTGTTGAGCGAAGGGACTTGACGACGCAGGGCAATGTAGGCTGCTTTTTGACAAAGTGCTTTGATATCCGCACCGACAAAACCGACAGCTAAATCGGCGATCGCTCCTAAATCAACCGCAGTCTCCAAGGGCATGGCACTTGTTAAAATTGTGAGAATTTCCAATCGTCCATTGCGATCGGGAACGCGAAAATGAACTTCGCGATCGAAACGTCCCGGACGACGCAGCGCCGGATCGAGGTAATCGGGACGATTTGTTGCTGCTAGTACGAGTACGCCCTCGGTTTTGGCAAACCCATCCATTAACCCAAGCAACTGCGCCACTAGTCTTTTTTCAACTTCTCCTTCTACTTGGCTGCGATCTGGGGCGAGGCTGTCAATTTCATCAATAAATATCAGACAGGGAGCAGAACGAGTTGCTTTCTCAAAAATGCTTCGCAAACGAGCTTCTGCTTCCCCGTAATACTTGCTCATCACCTCTGGGCCATTGATGGCAATGTAGTTTAACTCTAACTCTTCTGCCAAAACGCGGGCTGTTAAAGTTTTTCCGGTTCCGGGGGGGCCAACTAGCAAAACTCCACGCGGAGGCTCTAACCCTAATTTCGCTAATAAATCTGGACGTTTCAGTGGGATTTCAACTAACTCTCTGATTTCTTTAAGAACATCACCTAAGCCGCCGACATCTTGCCAAGAAGTTTTTGAGTTTGTCCGAGGTGATGGGGGGGTGACTTCAGCATCATCCATTGGTGTCGCTGCATCGCTGGAATTGGATTGGACTCGGCTGGAACTAGTTTTTCTCGGAATATTGCCTTGTCGGGGAATACTACTGAGATTATGAGAGCGAATTTGAATAGAAGTTTTTAACTCGCCTTTCTCTGCTTTTTCTTCTAAAGCTTTGGCAATTTCTAGTAGTTGTTCAAATCCTTTAAATATGTCGTCCATTGATTTTACTTAAATAAAAGATAGAGAAAAATTTAATTTCAATAGGCTTCTTGCACGAATGTTGGAAAACAAGAATTTTTTATCTCACGCAGAGACGCAGAGGCGCAGAGAGTTCGAGAGAAATTAGCTGTTTAGTAGTCATAATCTGATTGGTGCAAGAGGTCTTTTGATTTTCAATTTTTATTGCTGTTTAGTTGGAACTGAATAATCGCAGACGAGCAAAGTTAAAGGGGGCAGTAAAGTTGTTGTAGCGAATTCGCAAACGTTCTTCAAATTGGCGATCGAGTGCTTCAACCTGTTCGCTAAATTGTGATTCTGCTTCCCAAGGAATTAGGTAGGCTGCGTTGTAAATCATTGTGTCCATTTGGGGATTATTTTCCACTACATCGATCGCAATGGAGTTGAGCGTGCCTTGAAATAAATTGATGATGCCTTGTTTGCGATCGCTCATTCCCTGTTCGATGGCTTGTCCTATTTGAATCACCTGCTCTATATTCAGAGGTTGACCCGCTAGCTTATCCCTTTCGGTTTTGATATCTGGATTTTCTGCTAATAATCCCTTAATTTCTGCCTCGGTATCCCAAAAAACTTTAACGCTAACTTCTCGGCGACCGGATAATTTTGCTAGCAACTGGGTCAATTCTTCTTGATGAGGACGAATTAATTGTTGTGAAAACGTTTCCCAACTTGCAACCAAAAGTCCAAATTGCACGGGCAGTAAATTGCGTTGGCGTAGCCCGTCGTAGACATCGCCTGCTTGCATGATTTCCTCAAGGACTTTTTCATGACTTAGCAGGTTACGACGGCTTGCTAAATAACGCTCTTGCTGTGCTTCCGAGTAGATTACTGCAAAACCATCCAAAATTTTAATTTGTACGGGTTGACGATCTAACCCTTCTAAATTTAAATCTTGCGGAGCAGGTAAGGTTAAAATTCCGTAAATGTAAAAGCCATAACTCATAAGAATGTATTACCAATAAGAATGTAGATAAAAAAGTTACAAAGGTTTAGAAGTGAGTACTAATCTTAACTTGGCATGAACTAAGTTTAATTGAGCTAGTCCTAAGTCCAAGTCACCTTCAACTACCACACCTGTATTTAATAGGCGATCGAGGAGTTCTAGAATAGAAGGTTGACTAGAGGTTTCGCCAGGGTAATATCCTCCAGATTGGGGAAGTAAAGTTCCTATTTCACCCAAGTTAATATTTAGCTCGGCTGGGTCAATATCAAATATCTCGCAAAGCTGAACAACCTGCTGTTCAAGCTTTTGCAGGCTTTCGGCAGCCCGATCTAACTCAGAGTCGTTGAGAGTGCCAGCATCCATGCGCCGAATCACCTGAGCTTCCATGAGTTGGCGTATCAGTTCCACAACCGTCAGTAATAACGGTGCTAAACCGGAATCGGAACCTTTTGATTTGCTAATCGCCTGCATTCTGATGATTAATAGGATTGAGTGCTTTGAGCGATCGCAGTTCTGTTTCTAGACTGGCAACACGCTCTTGAAGTTGTTGATTAGTTGTTAATAAGGAACGAGCTTGACTATTAAGATAGGGGTCGCTCTCCCACCAGTTAATTCCAATCTCTTTGGCTTTATCAACAGAAGAAATCAACAAACGAATTCGGATGTTGAGCAGTTCTGTGGAGCCGACGGAAACAGAAATATCTCCTGCGATCACAATGCCTTTATCTAAAACCCGTTCGAGAATATCTGCCAAGGTAGAACCTTGAGTTGCTGTAATAACTCCCCGGTTAGTATGAGTACTCATTTGTTTATTAAATGGCCTGAATCAAAAGCCACTTGTGATATGTTCGGCAGTTCAGTATTACCCTGCATTTGCAATAATACTCCTTGCTCTTTGAGAGACTTGAGTGCAGCTACAATTTGACTGCGATCGATCCCTAATTCTGCTGCCAAATCAGAGAAACGCTTTCCTGGAGACTTGCACAGGTAGTTATAGACTTCATGCTCGTAAGGTACTCGTTGTTCCAATACAATCTGATTTTGACTGTCTGATATTATCTCTTCTGCTGACTGAGATTGAGTATTTGTACCACGATACAATTCACGCAAAACCTCTTCCAGTAGCCGAGTTGCTTCCATACGAGGTTGATTTGTGCGAGAAAGCAGGATATCAGCACAAATATCTTGGAAGTTAGGCTCTTCAAAGTTTACAGAAATTTCGTGTTCGTGGCAGATTCTAGCAATCATCAGACAGGAACGTAAGCCGCCGCCTTGTCCCAGAGCCAGAGCGACTCCAAAACATCCGCACTAAGCGCACGATTTTGTCTGCTTTCTCGGAATCTATGCCTGTTTTCTGAATTACAATCTCCTGCTGAGTTAGTTCATCAGGTGGAGGCATATCGATGGTAATAACACGATCCATCAAAGCATCCTGAGTTGCATGGACTCCACAATACTCTTGAGGATTTGATGTTAAGATTGCGCGAAACTGGGGATGAACCCGGATATACTCGGCTCGATGCTGGTTTGTTGGCAATACTAATAGCCTTTCCTCAAGTACGGAAAGTAAAACGTTATTTACCTCCGGGTGCGATCGATTAAATTCGTCGTAAACCAGCGTAAATCCTTCTTTACAAGCTAGGGTTAATCGTGCGTCAACCCAGTGTTGCCGCAGTTCATCCTCAACTTTAACAACGCTGTGGATGAAGTTATCAACAACCTTTTTGCGGGTGTAACCTAATTGATTGCCAATCAAGTCTGAGGTTTTAAACTCATCATCTCCAAATAAGAGGATGATAGGCTGATTGAGCAAATCAGCTAGATGCATTGCTAGAGTAGTTTTTCCGACTCCGGCCGGGCCACGTAAATGTACTGAAAAACCTGACTGTAGATAGCGCAAAGCACGTTGAGCGACGCGTTGAACAGCAGGGGTATTGACAAATCGCTGGGGAGATGCATTTAATACTGTTGTCAAGCTCTAAGTACCTCCTCAATAGTAATTTTATGTAAAAGTAATTTTTTGCACATCGGATATATAAAATACGGATGTCAATAAGCTTTAACTGGATTCAAATCCAAAGGATTTTGGCATCAACATAAGACTAGTAATGTTTAGTATTTATGTCATCAGCATGATTACGGTCTTGTGAGACAGCTTTAATAAAACCACACAAGTGTAAAGTGATATGGTTCTGCGCTTTTTACTATTACCGATTACCGGCCCATTAATGGGGGTAACGTGGCTTGGGGAAAAAATTTTAGAACAAGCAAGTACTGAAATTGATGATAAAGAAAATCTCAGCAAGCAGCTTCTAGCACTTCAACTTGCTTTTGATATGGGAGAAATTCCTGAAGAAGAGTTTGAAATTCAGGAAGAAGCCCTTTTATTAGCGATTCTGGAAGCAGAAAAGCAAGAACGCGATCGCACACAAGAGTGATGCAGGAGGACGACACTTTGCTCAAGTCGGAAAACCCGCCCACGCAAGTGTCTCCAGAGGAGGAACTACACCCCCGAAGGCGAGGCTTTTTTCATCGAATTTAATCCGTGATGTGTGGATGAGAGAAAATATAAGTATTGCGATTCCGAATATAATCAGCCATGACTGAAACCAAACCCACTCGTACCGCACGCAGGGGACGAATATTCCCTGAAATTCAGTGGAATGAAGAACAAAAAGCACGATATGAAGCCGAACGCGAGGCTTTTTACCAACGTTGTAAACCTATTTTTGAGCGAGTAAAATCAGAATTAATTGAAACTCACTACAACTGCTTTGTTGCAGTTGAACCAGATAGCGGAGAATATTTTGTTGATAAAGATTTAGAAGTAGTTTCATTACGATGCCGCGAACAGCATCCAGGCAAAATCCACTATACTTTTCGGATTAATGAGTCTGGGGCTTGCGGCACGATATGACGATTTCCGTTTCAAGTATCACCAATAGAACCATTTACACTAATGATGACTTTAAAAGATATTCGAGCAAGCATTGTAGATTAACTTACACTATTACTCCTTTTCTTCATTACCTACTTCTACAGACAAATTCTCCAATTCTGCTTCCAACTGCTCAATAGTTGGTAAATTTGTTTGTAACTCTTTGGGCAGTGATTTAGTAAGTTTAGTTTGCCATTCAGCAATACCAATTGGTTTATTGACATCACGCAGCGCATATTCAGCAATAATATTATCCTTACTTGCACACAAAATTAAACCAATTGAAGGACTATCTAGAGGAGATTTAAGTAAATCATCTACAGCCGAAAGATAAAAATTGATTTTTCCTGCGTACTCAGGTTTGAATTTACCTGTTTTTAGTTCAATTACTACAAAACAATGTAATTTTACATGATAAAAAAGCAGGTCTATATAAAAATCTTCATTTCCAACTTTTAAATTATATTGCTGTCCAACAAAGGCAAATCCTATACCTAATTCTAAAAGGAATTGGGTAATATGTTTAACAAGCTCTTTTTCTATTTCTCGTTCTTGTGCTGCTTCTCCTAAAGTTAAAAAATCAAAAATGTAAGGGTCTTTTAAAGTCTCTCTAGCAATGTCTGATTGAGGAGAGGGTAATATAGCATCAAAGTTATTGACAGCTTTTCCCTGACGCTCAAAAAGTCTATTGTCAATTTGTAGAGTTAAAATATTGCGACTCCAACCATTTTCTAAGGTTTTTTGTACATACCATAGCTTTGCTGAAGTATCTTTGATAGTATCCAAAATACGGACATTATGCCCCCAAGGAATTAGTGCAACAAGCTGTTGCACAATTTGTTCATCTGGGTAAGCTTCCGCGAAAGCCCGCATATACTTCAGGTTACGTGCTGAGAATCCTTTCATCTCCGGGAAGGCTTCTTTTAAATCCCTGGCAAGACGCTCAATAACTTTTGTTCCCCATCCCTGTTGTTGTTGTCGAAGAAGAATATCTCGTCCAATTTGCCAATAAAGCAATATCAATTCGCGGTTAATAGATAATGCCGCTCGTACCTGGGCGTTGCGTATGCGTTCTTTTAGCCCCCGCAAGAAATTGTCATAATTGTCCATTTCGGTTAATTCTTTCCCAGCTTACTGATAAATTACTGCCCCAACAGTGTACTTTCTACTTATTTATAATCTAACTTATCAAATTGTAAACATTTGAATTATATTGCACTTCCCTGTTTTGTAACAGAACATTAAACTCACATAACTATGACAAGGCTCGAATTAAAAAATCATCAAGTTTGGCAAGATTTAACTGAAATATTACAAAGTTTAGATGCTACTCTTATTGTTCAAGAACATCTTGATCGGTGTGATTATAAAGTGTGTGGCTATTGGGATGAACAAGATGAATATTATGAGAAAATTACGTTACCTCGTACCCTAGAAGCCGAATTAGTTAGCAGTTCAATAGGCGTTACTCACAAGGAACGTTTTTTACAACTAAAGTTTTTGCTCATAGCTGATGCTGTTGATCGTGTGAAAACTGCAAGTAGCAATGCTCAAAAAGTTGGTGAATTAGTTTTTGTTTATGATGAAAATCTAGAATTTATTGATGAGAATTGGCTTTTAGATGTCGATTCTCCATTCCTTGTGAAGCGATATGGCTAATTTTAGACAATTGAGTAGAAGTAAGAAATAACTAAGCAACGAATTTTCGTGCCTAGCGCAAAGCTGAATATATAAGGGTTTGAGATAAGCTTTATTGCTCACTTTGGGGTATCGCAACGATTGATGAAAAATTCCACCATTTGCTGTGAAATGCTTGATAAATGGTTTTTCTATCTGCTAACTTTGACAGCGCAATCAAGGTAGTCAGCATTGGTGGCTGAAATCCTTATCAATAAAGCTTTTGACTTTAGAAAAAATTATTTTCTTAATCTGTTTCTTAACTTCTACCCTTTTGATAAGCAAATTCTGATTATTATTCTTTAAGTATTGGTTTTTAATTTTGTTAAAAGCTTAACCAGCCCAAGGGGTCACTGGCAACTTGTCCATCAGGCAAGACTGTATTACCACAACAGGACAGCAAAGTATCTATATTAATTCCTTTGATATTTGCGTCTATAAGATTTGCATAGGATAAATCAGTTTCTCCTATACAAGCTAATTCCAAATTAGCGTTTCTCAAGTTAGCATTGTACAAATTAGCCATTCTCAATTCTGCATTTCTCAAACTAGCCCCCTCTAAATTCGCTCCCATCAAACTTGCTTCGCTCAAATTAGACCCATCTAAGTTAGTTTGTCTTAAACTGGCATAGTCAAGGTTTGCCCCACTCAAGGAAGCTTTTACCAAAATTGCTCCATCCAAGTTAGCTTCAGACAACCAGGTATCTTTTAAATTAGCCCTGCTCAGGTTTGCCTGACTCAAATTGATTTTCTCTAAATGTGAGCCAAATATTTCAATATTACTTAAATCAACCCCATTAAAATCTCTCTCTCCAACAGCATATCGCTGCAATAACTCGTGAGCATTCATGATTTTCCTATTAAAATGGGTTATTTACAGGCTAATACAAACTGAATGCTCTATTCTAACCGCTTTTACCCCAATATCGCTTAACCCAAAAATTCCGACATCACACAAGGCGATCGCTGCATTAATGTTTTGTATTAGTATCGAAACAGGATAAACCGAACTACTCACAAGATAACGCTGGAAAGCCACGCCCTTCTAGCCAACTATAATTATTAACTAAATTTTTAATAGCTTGCCGAATTGAGTCAGAGTTAAAATTACGTACTACAATATCTGGCAAGATAGCTACTTGTTTATCTATCCAATCAAGATTATTAATCTGGTTGTAGAGGTAATTTTCACTCCAGATATTAAGAGTAATCCGTGAACCATCAGGATAGCATATTATTGCATTACAGAAGTCTTCATCTAAATTCTGCTTTTCCGTAGCATCATATTCATCAAGCTCAACCCATATATCAAATTCCTTAATTGAAGCACTCATTTTATTTTTAAGTATCATTACAAAATCTGATTTAAGCCCCGACCACCTAAGGAAGTTGTGAAGAATAGGCAGCTGAAATCTTAATACTTAGTATTCTAATGTTATGGTGTTGAATTTTGGTGTATTGTCCTCTAAGTCAGTATTTGCTTGCTGGTGAGTCTTATCTTCTTCAGCAATGATTTGACTGTTTAAAATAGCAAGACGCTGCTGAATCTGATGTCGGCGTGCTTCGAGTTTCTGTAGTTCCTGCTCTAAACGCTCTTTTTCCAACATCATTTTGTAAGCATTTAAGTAAACTCTTGCTTGTGAACGTTGAGGAGGCATTGAGCTAAGTTTGGCTTGAATTTGTCCGCGATTTGGAGTGCGATGCATAATAAATTTCTCTTTGGGTATGAAAGTATTTAGTCTAATTAGCACTTAAAATAAACAGCGGGCTGCTGCTTGAATGCGTTCTAAAGGCTGAACTGAGCGAGGAAGCACTGGTAAGCGAACCATTGTCAAACCTGGAAAATCGCAATTAACGATCGCTGTAGAAGTAAAGCGGTTTAGAACAAGGTAATTCTGGCTTACACCTATTTCTTGCAGAGATTTGAATAGGCGTTGTTGTTCGGCAAGTACGCTAGCCTGGTTAAGTGTAACGCCAATGAACTCTGCTTGTTGTGGGTCTTTTAGCACTTTTTGGGCTTTGACTACGCGCTGTCGCAAAGTTCGTAAACGCCCCATAAACTCTGTACGACCAAGGACATTCTGATACTTGATCCAGAGTTTGAAAATCCAAGCTAGCCAGTCTGCTAGTGCAGTTGGCATTTCTAGAAAACGCAGAAGATGTCCTGTAGGAGCTGTGTCTAAAATAATTAAGTCTTCTTCTTGTTGCTCTAGCAATTCCATTACTGTTAACAGGGAAAGCATTTCATCAATCCCCGGTAAAGCTTGCTCGACAATTTTGCGCCAAGCAACAGGAGAGTATGCCATTTCAATAGCTTCGCTTGTTTGGGTTTCGCCACTCATCATTTCGGCCAGTTCCCACAGGTAATCGGCTCTGAATTGCTCCAGAAGGCGATCGCTATCTACTTCCTGACCCTCGAAGATTAGCAGTTATTTGATATGGTTCGTGCCCTAAACTCAGACCAAAGGCATCGCCCAAGGAGTGCGCTGGATCGATAGAAACCATGCGAATTTTGCGATCGCGATGTCGTTGAGCCATCGCCCAACCAATCGCAGCTGCTACTGTAGTCTTGCCTACTCCACCTTTACCGCCAATTAGTAACAGGCGGCGACCTTGGGTGAGAAAATCTCCAAAGCTAGGAGGAATTGTTTCAGGCCATTGAACTGGGAGTAGATTGATAGGAAATAGCGGTTCAAGCTCAGGAATATGGATTTGGTCGATCAGATGGCTGAGGGCTAGAATCCCTAAAGGCTCCTCATCTTGCTGTGGCACAATAAAAATCGGCTTTCCGTTAGCAAGATCCGTATACTGACCGATCAGCGGTTGTTGTTCTTGGTAACGATCTGGGTCAGTGGCACTGCTAAGAACTTGGTTGACAAACAATCCTCCGCAAGGCATCTGCATGGTTTGTAAGGCTTCTAGGAATCGTTTTGACTCCAACCAACTCATTGGTTCGGCGATCGCAACTAACAAACAAGCTGTATGCTTAGGATCTTGAAGCAGACGACGACCTTGCGATAGTTCAGCTTTTAGGGTATGCAAAAAATCGTCAGCGCGATCGGGTTTGTAACTTCCCGCAAAGGTCTTGCTAATATACCGATGCTTTTCTTGAAACAGTTCCAGAGAGTGAAGGAAAGTGTCTAAAAAATCCATCAAGCCAAACAAGTTGAGAGTATGACCGCTAGGAGCCATATCCACTACGACTCGATCTACCTGCTGTTCGTTGAGAAGGCGTTGGATCTCTAACAAACCCATCAACTCGTCCAGTCCAGGCCAATTTAAATCCCAAACTGGAAGTAAATCTTCGCCTTCAACAAAACTACCGCGCTCTACTAAAAGTTCTAAAACCTGACCATAACGTTCTTTAAAATCTTGTAGCAGACGTTTTGCATCCAACGCCCTTACCAGTAGATTGGGTAGTTCCGCTATGGGACGAGGAATGTCATCAACGCTAACTTGTAAGACATCTCCAAGAGAGTGAGCCGGATCGGTTGAGATTAAAAGAATTTGCTCGTTGACAAATTGCTGCGCCCAACGATATGCAAAGGTGCAGGAGATTGTTGTTTTTCCGACTCCACCTTTGCCGCTAAACATAGCAAGGTGTAGATGATCAAAAAGTTCCATCTCGTTTGTCATTTCCGGCGTTTTAGGATAAAGTTACTACAATTTTTTAAATTTGACTTAAGTAATTTCGCTGAATAAAGCTGGTTTTACCCCACCCTAACCCTCCCCTTGTAAAGGGGAGGGAACTAGATTTTCCGGTTTCCCCCCTTTGCAAGGGGGGATTAAGGGGGGTAATTCGACTTGCGATCCTATAGGGTGGCGACAGGGAAAGCTTCGCAAGAGAATGTGTAATTAATTTTGTTGAGTTACTTACAAAGATTAGCCGAGGAACTATAACTGAGGGAAAGATTTAGCCAGGGGTGTCCAAAGGTAAGGAGATAAGATGGTTAACAGTTCTGAAAGCGATATAAATATTGGATGTCATATCCAAGGTATTTCTGAATACAACTTTTTTTATGACAGTCAGTCTGAGGACATTCATCGTCGTCCACTCAAAATAGACTCTCCTTACTTAGGACTAAAAACTTTTGAAATTAAAGATAAAGACAAATTTTTTGGTCGGGGAAAGTGGATTGCTGAGATTAGCGATCGCCTAAAAAAAGATAATACACTCTTGCTTTTAGGAGCAGCATACAGTGGGAAATCATCATTAATTTTGGCAGGTTTAATTCCTGATTTAGGATATCATAAAAATTCATTATTTAATATAACTTTTCAACCAAATGAAAATCCTTTTAAATCTCTTTATAAGTGTCTTGCTTTTACTTATGGTAAAAAATCACAAATAGCAGATATTGCAGGAGAAATCAAAGAAAATACCTTAATTCAAATTGTCACAATACTCAAACAAGATTATGAGTGCGTTCTAATTTTTATTGACCGATTTGAAGAACTGTTTACGAAGACTCAAAAGCCAGAACGCGACAAATTTGTTGCTAGTCTCTTTCAATTGCTCCAGCAGCAGGATAGCTCTGTCAAAATTGTTTTAACAATGCGCTCTGATTTTTTGGATAGATTTAGCGAGTATCCGCAACTTGCGAAGATCCACGATCGCTATAGTTGTATACTCACTAGAATGAGCGATGAAGAATTAAAGTTAGCGATCGCCGAACCTGCTGCGAGACATGGCGTGACCTTTGAACCAGGACTAATTGAGCAAATTATTGATGATTTTCACCAACAAGGTGATTCTTTACCACTGCTGCAATACACTCTAGATGTACTGTGGAAAAGCGAAAATATTCAAAACTTGATTCTGAAAACAAAGACTTATCAAGAAATAAAAGAGCAAATATTTAGTTATTTCAGCGAACAAGCTCATCAATTTATTAATCCTACTGTTGAATGGCACGATCGCCATTTGAAAGAAAAGGAACAAGAGATTCAAAAGTTAAACCTTGCATTGACTGAATTAAAACTGCGCGAACAATCCGCCAGGGTTTTAAATTTACTTCCCGTTCAACCGCTAGAGGGCTTGGTGCTGGCAATTCAAACAATGGGTGAGAATCTAGAGAAATACCCAAACCAGCTTCTAGCTTCTGTTTTGGGAAGCTTAAAGGAAGCAACAAACACGCCTACAGAAGCAAATAGCTTGCGCGGACACGAGCAAGAGGTTAATTGTCTAGCTTTTAGTCCTGATGGTAAGTTTATTGCCAGTGGCAGTAGCGATTCTACGGTGTGCTTGTGGGATATCACGGGCAATCCTACTGCTCAATTTTTGCTGGGACACGAGCAAGAGGTTAATTGTCTAGCCTTTAGTCCTGATGGCAAGTTTATTGTCAGTGGCAGTATTGACGGAATTTTGTGTTTATGGAATCTACAAGGTAATCTGATTACTCTACCGTGGCAGGGACATGAGGAAGGAGTTATTGCCGTTGCCTTTAGCTCAAATGGCGGTTCTATTGTCAGTGTTGGTTTTGACGGAACAGTTTGTTTGTGGGATTTAGAAGGTAACGCCATTACTCAACCTTGGCGCGGACACAAGGAAGGAGTTATTTCTGTCGCCTTTAGTATAAATGGCAATTCCATTATCAGTGTTGGTTTTGACGGAATGGTGTGTTTGTGGGATTTACAAGGTAACGCCATTACTCAACCCTGGCACAAACATGAGGCAAAAATTATTTGCGTTGCCTTTAGCCCCGATCGCAAGTTTATTGTCAGTGGTAGTAGTGATTCTACAGTGCGGTTGTGGGACATCCAAGGTAATCCCATCGGTCAACCTTGGCGCGGGCATGAAGGGCGTGTAAATTCTGTAGCGTTTAGCCCTGATGGTAAGTTTATTGTTAGCGGTAGCTGCGATCGCACAATCCGCTTGTGGGATATTGACGGCAACTCCATCACTCAACCTTGGCGCGGACATGAAGAACAGGTTAATTCCCTAGCCTTTAGTCCCGATGGCAAGCTGATTGTCAGTGGTAGCGATAAAACTGTGCGTTTGTGGGAGTTAGATCAAATACTACAAGAACGGGTCATCGGGCGATCGCAGCGCAAATATGAAAATTGGGTCAATTCTGTTGCCTTTAGTCCTGATGGTAACTGGATTGTCAGTGCCAGCAATGATTCGACAGTGCGCTTGTGGGATATTGACGGCAATTCTATTGGTCAACCTTGGCGCGGACATGAAAAAGAAGTGAATTCTGTCGCCTTTAGCCCAGATGGTAAGTTGATTGTCAGTGCCAGCAATGATTCTACAGTGCGCTTGTGGGATATTCAAGGCAATCCTATCGGTCAACCTTGGCGCGGACATGAAAAAGAAGTGAATTCTGTCGCTTTTAGTCCTGATGGTAAGTTGATTGTCAGTGCCAGCAATGATTCTACAGTGCGCTTGTGGGATATTCAAGGCAATCCTATCGGTCAACCTTGGCGCGGACATGAAAAAGAAGTGAATTCTGTCGCTTTTAGTCCTGATGGTAAGTTGATTGTCAGTGCCAGCAATGATTCTACAGTGCGCTTGTGGGATATTCAAGGCAATCCTATCGGTCAACCTTGGCGCGGACATGAAAAAGAAGTGAATTCTGTTGCCTTTAGTCCTGATGGTAAGTTGATTGTCAGTGCCAGCAATGATTCTACAGTGCGCTTGTGGGATATTCAAGGCAATCCTATCGGTCAACCTTGGCGCGGGCATGAAAAAGAAGTGAATTCTGTTGCCTTTAGTCCTGATGGTAAGTTGATTGTCAGTGCCAGCAATGATTCTACAGTGCGCTTGTGGGATATTCAAGGCAACCCAATAACTCAACCTTGGCGCGGGCATGATTATTGGGTAAATTCCGCAGCTTTTAGCCCTGATGGTAAACTGATTGCTAGTGGTAGTCTTGATGGAACAGTGCGCTTGTGGCGTTGTGGGTGGCAAGAGTGGTTGCAAGTTTGCTGCAACAGGTTAAATTATCATCCAGTCTTTCAAAATCCTGAAAATGGTAGCGATGTAGAAATTGCCCATCAAACTTGTCAAAAATATGTATGGAATCCACAATGCCCTAAACAGTTGAACAACCAAGGTGAGCAAAAAGAGAAAGCGTTTTCAGCAGCTTTGGAGGACTTTAAGCAAGCAATTCAACTTAATTTTACATCGCACTGGAAACATCGCCTTGCTTGGCAATCAGTACCCACAGAGAACCAATAACTCGGCTTGCGGTTTTTTAACTGTCTAAGGGGTTGACTGGGGATGATTTTGGTTGTTCAAATTTGAATGGTTTTGGTATCAATCGTGTAGCTGGTTGTGGTTTTAAGCAAAACATGAGGTGCGATTCGTTCAGCCGAAACTGGAGAAACCCTTGGGATGGCTGGCTTCTCCAAAGTAACTAATACTTACTGTACGTTCGCTTATTTTGAGATGACAATCTGAAGCTGAAGGTATTTAAAGTTTTGTCCCTTACTTATTGTTGATGTAGCTTTAGAAAAGTGGCGAACAAGGCTTTAAGAAAAGCTACATTGACAGCAATGATAACTTTGCCTAATCATTAGTATTATTAAATATTATTACGATTTTTGTCCTATATTAATATTTGCAGCCGTCCTTGCAGATATCTATATATTTGTTTAGCGGCGAATTCTATTCATCGGAATAATTAAACCCATGAGTCAAATAGTCTGGATAGCAAGACACGCTAACCGCCTCGACTTCGTAAACCCCGATTGGTTTCTTACCGCCGAACGACGCTACGATCCACCCTTGTCTAATGATGGTATGGTGCAGGCACAGCAGTTAGCTAAACGATTGAAAAAAGAAAATATTGGCCATATTTTCGCTTCTCCTTTTCTGCGAACCGTACAAACGGCAAATGCAGTTGCAGAAATGCTCGACTTGCCGATTAAACTCGAAACAGGCTTGAGTGAATGGCTAAATCCAGTTTGGATGACAGAAGAACCCAAAAGACTCTCAACTCCAGCATTAGCAGAGTTATTCCCTAGAATTGACAGCAGCTACACCTCGCGCATCGCTGCCAATTATCCTGAAACTCACGAAAAAGTGCGAGAACGTTCTGGACAAACTGCTAGATGTTTAGCTACTGAGTTCTACCCAGAAGATATCCTGCTTGTAGCACATGGTGCATCTGTATTGGGCGGAGCAATGGGGCTAGTAGGGGAAATTGCCAAAACAGAAGTCAAAGCTTCTTTGTGTTCTCTGGTAAAAGTGGTACGCCAAGATCCAGAATGGTTATTGGAACTAACGGGAGATACTTCCCATTTAACCCACATAGAAGAAGTTATTCGATTTGCTTAAACCTCTGATAGAGATTTGTGTTCATGACTTCTGCTAGGTTGAGTATATCTTACAAAAAAAGTAATTTAATTCACCAATAAATTCTATGACTTTGTTACTAGCAGGAGACATCGGCGGTACGAAAACGATTCTGCAATTGGTTGAAAAATCAGACTCACCAGCTTTACATACTATTTATCAGGAAAGTTACCACAGTGCCGATTTTCCTGATTTAGTACCGATAGTGCAGGAGTTTTTGGTCAAAGCTAATACACCTACACCAGAAAAGGCTTGTTTTGCGATCGCCGGCCCCATTGTCAAAAATACTGCTAAACTGACCAATTTAGCCTGGTTCCTGGATACCGAACGTCTACAAGAGGAATTGGGTATCCCGCATATTTCTTTGATTAATGACTTCGCCGCCGTTGGCTATGGCATTTCAGGTTTACAAAAAGAAGACTTGCTGACGTTACAAGTTGGCAAACCTCAACCCGAAACCCCTATTGGAATTATTGGTGCTGGTACTGGCTTAGGGCAAGGATTTTTAATTAAGCAGGGGAACCACTATCAAGTTTTTTCTTCAGAAGGTGGACACGCTGACTTTGCCCCTCGGAACGAGATCGAGTTTCAACTGTTGAAATACCTGCTAGGTAAACATGATATCCAGCGCGTTTCTGTAGAACGCGTGGTTTCTGGAATGGGAATTGTGGCAATTTACCAATTTCTGCGCGATCGCAAATTTGCCACAGAATCACCAGATATTGCCCAAATCGTTAGAACTTGGGAACAAGAAGCCGGACAAGAAGAGAAAAGTGTCGATCCTGGTGCTGTCATTGGTACAGCTGCACTAGAAAAACGCGATCGCCTCTCGGAACAAACTTTGCAATTATTTGTAGAAGCTTACGGTGCAGAAGCCGGTAATCTCGCCCTGAAACTCCTACCTTACGGTGGCTTATACATCGCTGGTGGAATTGCGCCCAAAATTCTGCCCTTAATTCAAAATAACGGTTTCTTATTAAATTTCACCCAAAAAGGTAGAATGCGCCGCCTCCTCGAAGAGATACCCGTGTATATTATCCTCAACTCGCAAGTCGGCCTAATTGGTGCTGCTTTATGTGCTGCTAGGTTATAACAGCTGGCATCATCAGTGAGATCGGCATCTCAAAGGGCAAAAAATATGACAGTTAAAAGTCTGTTACCACTAATAGCCGCCACCATTGTTTGTGGTGGCTCTGTTCTTGTGGAAGCGCGTCAACCCAAATCTCCGGTAGCTGTTGTCAAACCAAAGGTTTCTCAACCCGTGCAGCCACAATGGAAGTTATTCACCGCTCCAGATGGACGTTTTACGATTTTGATGCCGGGAAGCCCCAGCAGAAACACCGAATCCCAAAAAACTTACATGGGGGAAATTAACCTAGAAATATTTGTCGCTCAACCACCAAAACAGCAAGTAGCATACATAGTTGCTTACAATGATTTCCCTTATAGTTACGGTCAAATGGCCGATCCTCAAGTTGTTCTTAATAATGCACGGGATATGGCTTTAAAGACTACGAAAAGTAATTTAATTAGTCAACGAAACATTCGTAGTTACAATAATCATCCCGGCAAAGAAATTGAATACATCAATTCTGGAGGGAAAGTTACTATAAGTAGAATGTATGTTGCCGAAGGAAGACTATATCAAGTAATGGCAATCACTACCAAAAAACAGCAGAAGACATTAGCTAAAACCATTACTGGGTATTTAAATTCTTTCAATGTAGTTTTAAAAAAGTGAATTGAAGAAGAATACAGAATACAGAATTCAGAATTCAGCAATCTTTCAGTGGGGATTCAGACCCGCAACTGTTTTGTCGCACCACCAAATTGAAAATTTGGTGGGGGTGTAAAAACGCTGATTATTCATCCGCCAGTCATACAGAATACCCAACTGAATTATGACGACTGACTCCTGAATTCTGTTCGATAACTAATAACTTCTACTATATTAGCCTTGTAATTAATTGCAGGCCTAATATATAGCAGGAGGCAGTTAAAGCTTTGCTGTCAGCTTAGTGTTGGAAAATTAAACTTGTACGATCGTTGTTAAAGTTCCTCTTTCGCAATATTATGAGCGAATTACAGACCCAACTAGCAACCGATACCTGGATAGCAGTAACTTGGGATGAATATATCCAAATAATTGAAAATCCTGCCTACGAAAAAGCCAAGGGCTATTATCACAATGGACAGATGAGGATTGAAATCTACGCAATCGTGAATAACCATGCCAGCGACCATGCAATTATTCTCTTTGCTGTTAACTTGTTTGCCAGCATCAAAGGCATTGCTTTAAATGGCAAGGATAACTGTACATATCGGAAAACAGGCTTTAAGGAAGCTCAACCTGATGTGTCTTATCTTACTATATTGGTGAAAATGCTGATGTCATTCCTTACGGCACTTCTATCATCAATTTAGATATATATTCACCACCAGATTTAGTTATTGAAGTGGCTAATACCTCACTTGCTGACGATCGAGGTGAAAAACGACTTTTATACGAAGATTTAGAAGTGAAAGAATACTGGATTTTAAATGTCCAAAATGTCCAAGTTATGGCTTTTGCTATTGAAAACCAAGGTAGTAGGCGGATTACAGAATCTCAGGTATTACCAGGATTAGCTATTTCTTTATTAAACGATGCATTAGGGCGAACTCGTCAAATAAATCAAAGTCAAGTTGGTGCTTGGTTGTTAACCCAATTTCAGCAATAATTACAAACTGCTTTGCGTAGGGAAAAAGCAAAGGATACACAACTAAAGTGCGATCGCACTACAGCAATCCTATCTGATTTGTAAGAATTGCCCGCCGTAGATTCCCAGTTTCTCAAAAAAGTCGGGAATCTTGTTTCTCACGAATAGTTCCAGATTGCATGAATATGCTGTGGCTAAAGTCACCCTTTCAGGTGAAGACATACAGAAATACGAATGCCTAGTATGAAGTAAGATTAAGCAACTGTGAAGCTGATTATGCGTCTAGTTGTTAGTTAACTTATAAAAATTTAATCCTAAAGCTTTAACAACTCCGTACTCTCCACTTCTGCTCTAACTAAAAAATATTTTTATACAGCAAGATTTACAGGCTTCTATAAATATGGCTACGCACATAGAAATTCCAGTTATTGGCAAAGTTAAGCATCCATCGCGCTGGCTGATTGGGCTGATAGCGGGGAGTGCTTTGGTTGTGGGTACTATAACAACTTACACCTTGGTAAACCAAGGGACAAACAAAGAAGATATTGCTCAACTAACTGTGCCAGTTGCAGCCCAAAACGTGACGTTGCGGATTACAGCTAGTGGCAAAGTCGTGCCAGTTCAGAGCGTAAATATTAGTCCGAAGAATCCCGGAGTGCTGTCGCAATTATACGTGGAACAAGGCGATCGCATTCAACAAGGGCAAATTCTCGCCCGCATGGATAGTGCCAGTATTGAGGCTCAAAGGAGTCAATACCGTGCTAACTTAGCCCAAAGTCAAGCACAGCTAGCCCAAGCCCTTGCTGGTAGTCGTCCTCAAGAAATCGCTCAAGCAAGGGCCCGATTAGCACAAGCTCAAGCTCAATTAGCCGCAGCTAAGGCTGGTAATCGTCCCCAAGAAATTGCTCAATCTCAATCCCAAGTAGATGCGGCTCAAGCAAGGGTGAATTACACCAGCGAACAGGTAAAGCGTTACCAATATCTATATAAAGAAGGAGCAGAGAAAAAACAATTACTCGATCAAGCCATCAGCGACGACAAAAGTGCTAGAGCCAATTTAGAAGAAGCGAAAAAACGATTTTCCTTAGTCCAAAGTGGGACTCGCAGTGAAGAAATCGACCAACGCCAAGCTGCTGTTAATGAAGCACGGGCAGCATTGGTACTGTTAGAAGATGGAACCCGTTCTGAAGAAATTGTCCAGCGTCAAGCCGCTGTTGCATCTGCTGAGGCTCAATTAAAAGGCGTACAAGTGCAGTTAGAAGATACTATTATTCGCGCTCCTCTGTCGGGAATTGTTACCCAAAAGTATGCCGAACCAGGTGCATTTGTCACACCCACAACTTCTGCTTCTACTAGTGCGTCGGCAACTTCTAGTTCAATTGTTGCTGTAGCAAGGGGTTTAGAAATATTAGCTCAAGTTCCCGAAGCCGATCTTGGCAGAATAAAACAGGGACAGCAGGTAGAAATTGTCGCTGATGCCTATCCCGATCGAGTTTTTAAAGGGTCATGTGCGCCTGATTGCTCCCGAAGCAGTGGTGGAACAAGGTGTGACATCCTTTCAGGTGCGGGTTGCTATCGATACTGGCATAGATAAACTGCGTTCTGGCTTAAATGTGGATCTGACTTTTTTAGGCGATCGCGTTAATAATGCTTTAGTATTACCAACGGTGTCAATTGTCACCGAAAAGGGTAAAACTGGCGTACTCGTTCCCGATGCAAAAAATAAACCCCAGTTCCGCGAAGTTACGGTTGGGGCACAAATTCAAGACCAAACTCAGATTTTAGGCGGAGTTAAAGAAGGCGATCGCATTTTTGTTAACCCACCCAAAGATTACAAAATTGAGAAGGCTAAAGAACAGAGTAATTCGTAATTATATAAGATATGAATTTCCTTGAAAGCATGAATATGGCGGGGAAAACTCTGCTATCGAATAAGCTGCGTAGTGCCCTCACCATGCTGGGTATAGTTATTGGCAATGCCTCGGTGATTGCCATGATTGGCATTGGCGAAGGTGGGCAGAAGTATGTGAATAAACAGCTGGAGTCACTAGGGCCAAATGTGCTATTTGTACTGCCAGGTAATCGAGAAACTCAGCGAATCTCCTTTGAAGTGCCAAAAACTCTGGTGTTGCAAGATGCGGATGCGATCGCTTCTCAAGTACCAACAGTAGTAGGAGTTGCACCAGAGTTAAACAGAAGACAGGTAATTACATACCGCAACAGAAATACCGATGTCAACATCATTGGTACAACTCCTAGTTTTCTATCTGTGCGGGATTTTGAAACTGATAAAGGCAGGTTTTTTTCTGAGGTAGACATCAAGCGAAATAACCAAGTGGTAGTGCTGGGTGGAGATTTGGCAGAAAAACTATTCGGTAATAGTAACCCTGTAGGACAGCAATTGCGAGTTGGAAATACCAGCTTTCAAGTGATTGGGACGTTAACAGCCAAAGGTTCCAGTGTGGGAGCAGATTATGATGATGCTGCCTTAATCCCAATCACCACATCAGCAAACCGACTTGTGGGCAAAAATTCTCCTTATGGTATTGCCTTAGATTATCTCGTTGCTGCCGCTCGTGATTCCGATAGCGTGGATGCAGCAGAATTTCAAATTACTAATTTGCTGCGTCTAAGACACAAAATTAATGGTGAAGATGACTTTACTCTTCGCACCCAGAAAGATGCTTTGCAAACTGTCGGTCAAATTACAGGTGCATTGACAATTATGCTAGCTGCGATCGCCGGTATATCTTTGTTTGTCGGCGGCATTGGCATTATGAATATTATGCTAGTCTCCGTCACCGAACGCACCCAAGAAATCGGATTGCGAAAAGCGATCGGGGCAACTGAGCAAGATATTTTGCTACAGTTCATCATTGAAGCAGTGATTGTTTCTGCCGCTGGCGGCTTAGTTGGGACTGCGGTTGGCATTAGTGGCATCCTATTAGTGGCAGCCTTGACTCCTTTAGAAGCGAGTCTTTCTCCTGTAGCGATTACTATGGCAGTTGGTGTCTCTGGGGGTATTGGTTTATTCTTTGGCGTTGTTCCTGCACGTCGTGCTGCTAAACTCGACCCGATTGTGGCTTTGAGAAGTGCTTAGATAAACGATTGCAAAGACACGATAAATCGCCGTCAAGACAAAACGACTAATCATTGTAGAGACGGCGATTCATCGCGTCTCTCACCTTAACCGAATAGTACCGAATAGTATTAATATGAGTCCTATAGTTGAGCGATCGATAAAGGCTTCGATGCGCGATCGCTACAATCCATTGAAGTAATTTTGCTGAAAAACGGGAAGACTATGGTTAATCCCAAATGGGGAAATTTCTATAAAAATCTCGAACAGCAAAATGCTCAAAAAATCTTTACTTAACTGTTTAATTTTGCCTGTTTCTCTAGTGCCCTGGCTCTGTGTGGGAACGCTTTTTGATTCCCCAGCCAATGCTTTACCAGGACAAAGTACAGAAGAGGTAGGCACTTGGATTAAAGCACATCCGACACTGCGCCCCAGGAGAGGGGAGCAATTATTTGTGCAAAAGACTGATACTGCTGCCCAACGATTCACTTTTCAAGCGTCAGTATTGCCTCCTGGTAGGGTGGAGTTTTCCAAAGACCGGGGCACAATTCGGACTGAGCGCATCACTATGTATGATGCTATTAACGGCATGACATTTGCGCGTCTCCAAGAATCCTTGCGGGTAATTTATGGCTTGGAGATTTATCAAGACTACGATCGCGCCCAAGTCGTGTATCAATATCCCAACCAGAAGGTAGTTAATTCGGCGCGTCTAGCCAAAACTCCGATTCGGGAAGCTTTAAAGGGAGAATTACGAGTAGGCGATCGCTATGTATACTGGGTGGAAGTTGCCCAACCCAAGAATGGCAAAGCTTTTACGGGTCAAATGACCATTTTGCTCAAAACTGACCTAGACAAGTTAGAAAATGAGCTGCAAATTCGTTAATAGGCATCTATCTGAGTGCTGAGTGTTGAATGTTGAGTTAGGAGTGCTGAGTTAGGAGTGAGGAATTATTTTCCTTGTCCCCTTGTCCCCTTGTCCCCTTGTCCCCTTGTCCCCTTGTCCCTCATCTCTTCCCCAACTCCATAGTCGCTAAGGTTTGCCATATACCCGAAAAGATACTTTCAGCTGCTAAGGAAATTCGTAGTAAATCTTCTTTGAGTAGTGGTGGCCAATCAACCCCGGCTTTACGCCCTGCGCCAAATAGCTGTTGCGCCTTAATACTTAACTGATAAAGGGCTAAAGCCAGTTCTCGGTCTACGCTCTTTGCATCTTTGAGGGCTTCAAACACCACTTTCAATGCCAACAAAATCGAAGTGATCTGACCGGGTACCGGCGGTTTGCCCTGTTTCATACGCGTTAACAGCGCATCTGGGTTTTCCTCGGTTGTGATTGTCTGATCTATGAGGAGTTTCCTAGCTGTTTCGTAATTCATGTAGTCAGTTTAGCGTACATTTTGCTTCAGCAGTAATACTTAATTAAAAAGTAATCAAACGGCTTTCTAGTTATTTATAGCAATCTCTGATGATTTGTGAAATGATAAGCGTGGGGAAAACGATCGGGAATTAGCCATGCTCTAGGTTAACCAGATAGACTGAATATAATATCTTTGAAAAATACATCTAACTAGGAATCAAAAGTAAAATGATCTCACCGAATTTACTAGAAATTGAGCGCTCTATCCTTGCCTTGTCTGTGGAAGAACAACTTTGGTTGTTAGAAAGTATTGTTCGTAAAATTCGAGAAAATGAGTATGCAAAAGATAATTTTACTGATACTGAAAATTTAGATGAACAACTGCAATTAACCGCTACTGAGCCAAATATTCAAACCCAAATTACTGCTATCAATGATGAATTTGCAATTTCGGAAATTCTTTAATATATAGGAATATAAATAATGAAATTATCAGACTTAAAAAGTTAAATATACAATTTATCGGTGAGCGATCGCAAAAAAATTGCTGAGTGCGATCGCCTGTTTGATACCAAACAATTCACACTGAAGTCTTGCCGACCCTAATTATGCAAGTAAAATGCGAACATCTTATCAGTTCTCTGGCTTACTACAATAGATGAAAAAAGAAAAACCTTGGTTTATATTTTCCGAAAAGTTAATACTGTTCATCAATTCCAGTTTGCTAAATCTTTTGGTTTTTAAACTATAGGGCATTGGAGAAACAGCTAATTTTTTTTTAATAATAAAACCAGCTTTTTGAATTTTTGCAATCAATTCATCAGGTGTATATTCAATCTTATGTTCAGGATGTACAAATCCTCTACGTACCAAAAGCTTTGTCAGCTGACGATTTGGCGTATCTAAACAAAATGAGCCACCTGGTTTGATAACTCTAAATACTTCTTGAATTACTTTTTCGGCTTCTTCTTCTGTTACATGCTCAATGCTTTGTCCTGACCATACAAGGTCAACGGTATGTTCTGAAAAATTAGATAAATCTGCCATTGAGCGATAGATATAATTAATTTTTGTGAGATTATCTGGAGTTATGAATTGCTGGGGATGTTCCTCAGATTGCGGATTATAAATTCTTTCCTCCTGTGGGAGATCAACAATATCCAACTGTTGCGGATGGTACGGATAACCCATTACCATGAGCGCACCTTCTGGCGAACCAGGGCAAGAACCTCCTAAATCGAGAATATACTCAGCCTGTGGCAATATTTCCTGTACGAGTTTGACCCTTGCTAAGTGATGTGCCTCTATGCCTGTTCGAGAAAAAAGTTTTTGTTCAATGCCAATTGGTAACATTAAATAAGAGAGAATAACCTGAATTTTGGAAAAATTACCTTTGTCAAGATTATCTTTGTAAAATAAAAGTTCTTCTTCTGAAAGTGGAGAAAGTAAAAAGTATGCATATACTAAATAAATAAATTCTTCATTATTTGGTGAGCGCCAATTAGATAAATAGAATAATCCGATAAAAACAGCAAACCAAAATATACGAATTATATCTTCAGGATAATATCTGACATACCTAAAAACTTTAGAAAATAAAACACCATATTTAACTATCATTTGATTTTGAAGTTTAGTCATAGTAACCACCTATATATAGCAATCCTAAATGAGCTGTGAAAAATTTGAATTAATATTAAGATAGGCTTTACCCATCAAAAACTGGATTTAGTGGGAAAATCATATCTTAGGTGTATTTTAAAAATCAAATAGAAGTCCTCTAATTCTCAACTGTACTAAGAATATTAGTATATTTTATGCCAATTATCACGCAAACTATGACTGCGATCGCCTAGTTTTGGCGGGTTAGCGATCGCAAAATTAGATTATTCTGCATACAGTTAGTTGGAAACTTTAAATAATAATTAATATTTTGTTACAAATTTGGTTTGTTTGACTGTACATAGTTATTAAGCAATAAGTACCATAGATAACTCCGATGTAATCTTTATAGATTGAATTTTGTTTCATATATCTTTACGTTTTCACCAAATTCTGGTAATGCAATAGGGGAAATACGCTCTAATGATGTTGCTGATTATCAGTCAATAGGGACAATCTCGCAAAAGCAAATTTTAACGGTGCTTATTACATTGTTTAAAGTTATGTAGCCTTTTGATTACGGCCTATCAACCACTGCGGTAGACTATGCGTTGATTATGATTCTTTCGCAGAGAAGAACACTCGAAAGGAGCCGTTTTTTCAATGTCTCATACCGTAAAAATCTACGATACCTGCATTGGCTGCACCCAATGCGTCCGCGCTTGCCCTACTGATGTACTTGAGATGGTTCCTTGGGATGGCTGTAAAGCTGCTCAAATTGCCTCTTCACCCCGTACAGAAGACTGCGTGGGCTGTAAGCGTTGCGAAACTGCTTGTCCCACCGACTTTTTGAGCATCCGGGTTTACCTGGGCGCTGAAACAACTCGCAGTATGGGTCTAGCTTACTAAAAAGCTGAGTGCCGAGCGGAGTGCTGAGTGCTGAGTGCTAAGTGCTGAGATAAAAAGAAGTAAATCACAAATACAATTTTTTGATTCTTCACTCGGAACTCGGAACTCGGAACTCAGCACTCTTCATGAAATCGCAATTTTAGATTGGGGATATAATCTCTGGGTATCTAAATCCTAGAAGTTGTATTTGTACCGTCAGGTCAAAAGCTGACGGAGAATCCGCTGTAAAAAAACCTAAAATCCATAACGATACCTAGTAGTCTGCCAACCTAAAAATGTTAGGTGGAGGTTGGGTAAAGGTTAAAGGGAAAAGCGTAAAGGATAAAAAACCTTTCCCCTTTCCCCCTTACCCTTTACCCCGCTTGCGTTGCCAAGGCGTACTACTAGTGGTAGAGGGAGTATTTTACTCCCTTTTTCTTTGCAAAACGTCCACTTTATGCTACCTACTATACTGGATTTAATCATCCTGAAAAAAAGTGGTGTGAAGAATGTGCGGAATTGTTGGATATATAGGCACTCAAGCAGCGACAGACATTTTACTAGCTGGACTGGAGAAACTAGAGTACAGAGGCTACGATTCGGCTGGAATCGCCACTGTTTGGGAAGGTGAGGTAAATTGTGTGCGGGCAAAAGGTAAACTCCATAACCTGCGTTCTAAATTGGAACAAATAGAAACCCCTGCCCAAATTGGTATTGGTCATACACGCTGGGCAACTCATGGCAAACCAGAAGAGTATAATGCCCATCCCCATTTGGATACGGCAAAACGAGTGGCGGTGGTGCAAAATGGCATTATCGAAAACTACCGCGAGTTACGCGAGGAACTCAAAGCCAAAGGACACGAATTTCGTTCTGAAACCGATACCGAAGTCATTCCCCATCTGATAGCCGAATTCTTAAAGAATCTTCCCCCCTCATCTCCCTTCCTTGAGGCAGTTCGCCAAGCCGTTAACCACTTGCGCGGGGCGTTTGCACTTGCAGTTATTTCTGCTGATTTCCCCGATGAATTGATTGTTGTTCGCCAACAAGCACCTTTAGTAATTGGTTTTGGTCAAGGGGAGTTATTTTGTGCCTCTGATACACCTGCGATCGTTGCTTACACCCGTGCAGTGCTACCTCTGGAAAATGGCGAAATTGCCCGCCTCACACCTTTGGGCGTTGAGATTTACAATTTTGCTGGCGACAGGCTGAAAAAACAACCCCGGCTGCTCAACTTCAATCCTGCAATGGTAGAAAAGCAGGGATTCAAACACTTCATGCTCAAAGAAATTCATGAGCAACCAGGAGTAGTAAGAGCTAGTTTAGACGCATACTTCAATCCAGCCGAATCTACCGAATCCCCAATCAATCTTGGTTTATCTGAAGATTTATATACCGATTTAGAACAAATTCAGATCGTCGCCTGTGGTACCAGTTGGCACGCAGCATTAATCGGAAAATATTTACTCGAACAACTAGCAGGAATTTCAACTCAAGTACATTATGCTTCTGAGTATCGCTATGCACCATCACCCGTGACGGCTAACACCTTAATCGTTGGCGTTACCCAATCAGGTGAAACAGCCGATACCCTAGCAGCTTTGACGATGGAAAAAGAACGTCGCCAAGGGAAAGAACCCAAATATCAAGCGCGACTATTGGGCATTACGAATCGCCCCGAAAGTAGTCTTGGTCATCTAGTACCGCATATTATTAGTACCCTAGCAGGAATTGAAATTGGGGGTAGCAGCGACGAAAACTTTTACCGCTCAACTGATGGCATTTTATGCTTTAGCATTGGATTTAGCAGCTCGTCGTCAGACAGTTTCAAAAGATACACTAGATCAAATTATTAATGGGTTGCGACAGATTCCCAAAGAAATTGAGGCGACTTTGGCAAATCAGGAAAGTTTAACCGAACAGCTAGCCCACGAATTTGCCGAAACTAAAGATTTTATTTTTGTGGGTAGAGGAATTAACTTTCCCATTGCTTTAGAAGGGGCGTTGAAATTAAAAGAAATCAGCTATATTCACGCAGAAGGGTATCCAGCTGGAGAGATGAAACATGGCCCGATCGCACTTTTAGATGCGAAAGTACCAGTAGTTGCGATCGCAATTCCTGGTAGTGTTTACGAAAAGGTTATTTCTAATGCCCAAGAAGCCAAAGCCAGAGATTCTCGGTTAATTGGTGTTACCCCCGTCAACGATGGCGAAGCTGCGGAAATCTTTAACGATTTACTCCCTGTCTCTCATGTAGATGAATTGCTTTCTCCGATTCTGACAGTAGTTCCACTGCAATTATTGGCTTATCATATTGCCGCCCGTCGCGGTTTAGATGTCGATCAGCCAAGGAATCTTGCTAAAAGTGTCACTGTAGAGTAGTATTTTTTGTGGAGGAATAATTCGTGTACAAGTTTTTTGCTGACAATTAAGGCTTATGTAGAGAGTGCGCTTAAATTGTTCAATCGAATTATTTGGTAGGCAACGATAGGTTCAAGCTCCGAGAGTAAGAAATTGTTGAACCGAATTATTTCTCTACACAAGGCAAATTGTTGGACGCAGGCGATCGCATCTGCAAATGTAGTGGGTAGATAAGTTGAACTTGTCATGGAAGGAGCTATAGGAAAAGGCAGAAGGCACAAGGTACAAGGGAAAAGATTGACCAGTCAGCGTTTCAGTATTTGGCGAGAGTCAAGAGTCGCCTTGGCGACTGCTATAAATTGAACGAATTTTACTTCTGTGTAAATGCCCATACGCCATTCCAATTGGCTGGAGTACCTTCTAGCAGCAATTCTTGGACTCGTTCTAGATAGAGTTTGGCAGTCTTATCGAGAGAGTTCACTGCAAGTACCTGTTCAAAACAGGCTTTGGCGTCAGTAAAGTTGCCCCGACAGTAGTGTTGAAGTCCCCGCTCAAAGGTTTGCAAGGTGTCAAGTTTTAGTTTTCGGATTGCTTCTGTTTCGGCATCGAGCACTTCGTAAACCGCGATCGCTTCAGTTCTACCCTTAACGATCGCTCGATCCAAAAAGCGAATTTTGTACTGCTCTGGGTTGCTCAATCGCTCCAAGACCCTCTTCAGAAATTAGTAATGAAACACCATAGAACTTTGTCAATCCTTCCAAACGAGCAGTCAGATTCACATTATCAGAGAACGCATCCCCTTGAATCCGGTTGTGTTCCCCTATCATGCCCACCATCATGTGTCCAACGTGGATACCCATGCCCACATCAATTGGCAAGTAGCCTTGAGATTCTCGTTTCCGGTTGTATTTCTGTACCCGTTTGAATTTATCAACCCCTGCGGCAACGGCATCATCCACACCATTAGGAAAGACTGCCATCATGCCATCACCCAAGAACTTCACTACAAAGCCATCATGGGCGCGAATTTCTGGAGAAACCCGTCGCAGGTAAGCATTGACAAAATCGAAATTCTCTTTGGGAGTCATCTTCTCGGATAGGGTTGTAAAGGAGCGAATATCCGAGAACATGACTGCCATCTCTTTGCTGACGTGATCGCCCAGTTCGATGTCTGTTACCCCGTGCTTGTTGAGAAACTTGAGATATTCGGGGGGAAAGAACCGGGCAAAGGAATTCTTCTGAGTTTCCAATCTCTCGAAGGATTCCTGGAGTTGAAATGCCATGCGGTTTAAACGAATCAGCCAGCTTCTCAATCTCGATGATGCCGTTGACTTCAACGTGTTGTTCGAGATTTCCACTGGCAATCTCTTGAGACGCTGTGTTAAGTTTGAAAATTTGGTGGCTGATCCAACGAGACGTAAGAAGACCGATCGCAGTTGCCGCCGCAGATGTCAGTACGCACAGCAGAATGGTGGTACGAGTATTGGCATTAATCCGTGCCATAAAATCATTTTCAGGAACAACCACCACCGCTAGCCAGTTAATACCTCGACCATCCTGAATTGGTATGACCTGAACGTAGTGCCACACACCGTTAATTTGAAACTTTAGGTGTTGACTGCTCTTAATGGCCTCAAACAGGCCGAAATGCTGGCGTAAATATCGGGCAGTAGCAGTCACTGTGGCATTTTGACTATCAGCGGCTGGCATTCGCTCAATTTGGCGATCGTCTCTTTCGCCACCTTTAACCTTGAATGGCTCCGGAATGGTTGAACTGACGACCAAATGTCCCGACGGCTCCATGATAAAGCTCTGTCCGTGGGGACTAATGTAAAGCTGTTTCAGGAAGTTTGTGATTCGCATCAAGGTGATGTTAACGCTCAAAACCCCCAGCAGCTTGCCGTTCGAGTCGTAGACAGGACGGACTGGAGAAATCCCCAAAGACGTATTCTCACGGGAAAAGAATGGATAAACTGGACTCCACGTAGGTTTACGAGCTTGCACGGCGGCTCTATACCAGGGGCGGAAGGTGGTATCGTACTTCGCCGATTTCAACCGCTTTTGTCGATCGCCGCGATCGTCCAGCAAGTAGATTTCGCGCATCGGCTCAGTAGCTTTGGTGCGAATTTTGAGTTGAATTGTGCCATCCTCTCGATGTTCCACACCAACAAACTCGCCCTGTTCGTTCCCAAAAGACAGATAGCTCTCTAAGTCACCCTGTCGCACTACCTGCCAGAAATAGCGTTGCAATCCTTCAAAGTCATCAAGCTTTAAATTGCCACTTTGGATACCCGCATCGGTGAGTTTCAGAACATTATAAGATTTATTCAAATAGTCCAAAACGTGTTGCTTAATGCGGGCACTAATTTCACCATTCAACTGAATTGCCAGGTCATCGATCGCCTGCTGTCCATTGCGGAAAGAGAACCACCCCACCAAGCCAGTTGACGCAATAATGGGAATAATAAATGGAACAATCAGAACAGTTCGCAGACGAAACTTTTTTGAGCGACTTGCTTTTTTAATAGTTGCGTAAGTCTTGTATAGAAAAAGCAGTTTGTAGTTTATCGATTTCATCTTGTTTATCTGATGATTTTATCTGTGCGGTGGAATTACTATTAGCTATATGCTGAGAAATTTTTACTAATTCACTCAGCTTTTGAACTATGGGCTTACTAAAATACAAACCAAACACAATGGCAATTATAGGACAAATTATTAAGCATATTAATATTAATAATGTAGAAAAGCAACATTAACATAGCAATTTCCTTAAAGGTAGTTATAGAGAAGAATTCAGAATGGGCTATGCCCCGCTGCGCTGACAGGAATCAGAATTCAGAATTTTTGAATAAAAGTCCATAATCCTCACAATTCTCAGCCCCCAATTCAATTTTTGATTAATCGCTCAAATTCAAAAAATTTGATTAACACTTCTAAAGATGTTTGTTCATTTGTGGGGGTAGTTGCTTCAATTTTTTGTATTGTTTCTAGATTTAGATATTGAAAAACTGTTTGGGTTAACGTGGGGATTGCATCTGCTGGTAAAGAAGCTAACTCACGGGAGAGCCGATTTAGGCGAGATTTAGCAAAATTAACTTGAAATTTTGCACGTCTGAGTAAACGTTGTCTAATATTTTCGTACAGTTCTGGATTATCTGTAGCCAGAGTTCGCACGTTCTGATTTTTAATGATAGGAATAATATCTGGATTTTCTTCTAAAAAGATTAGACTACCCTCCTGGTTATAAGATGCTAT